>CAZHLB010000687.1:0-4062 GCA_964533005.1 uncultured Saprospiraceae bacterium | reverse complement strand
ATGCCATACGGTAGCATGATTGAATATAACGACAGGTTGTATGGCACGACAAGTGGAGGTGGAATAGACGGCGTGGGTGTTCTCTTTGAATACGACCTGGTTACTAATGTTTTTACCAAGAAAAAGGATTTCAATGAAAACGATGGTGCTAATCCTTATGGCCGCCTTACCGAATTCAACGGGAAGCTGTATGGAATGACTTATTTTGGAGGAGCGTCCGATAACGGAGTCATCTTCGAATACGACCCTGCGACGAATATTTACACCAAGCAAAAGGATTTCGATTTCGATGGTTCCAATCCTTTGGGCAGCCTGACCGAATTTAATGGCAAATTATATGGGATGACTACTTATGGCGGAGCAAATGACGCAGGCGTGTTATTTGAATTTGCCCCGACTACTCATGCCTACACCAAGAAAAAGGATTTCAACTATACCAATGGCGCTTATCCTCAAGGTAGCCTCACCATATACAGCGACAGATTATTTGGGATGACACATTTTGGCGGGGCATCCGATATGGGAGTCATCTTTGAATACGACCCGACATCAGATTCTTTTGCCAAGAAAAAGGATTTCAATGAAAACGAAGAGGGTGGCTTGCCACAAGGCAGTCTGACAGAGCACAACGGCAAGCTGTATGGGATGACTGTTTCCGGTGGGGCATTTAATAAAGGCGTAATCTTCGAATTCATACCAGCCACAAAAGCATACGCCAGGAAAAAGGATTTCAACGGGGACGATGGCGCCTTACCCAATGGCAACCTGACCAAATACAACGGCAAACTGTACGGGATGACCAGCGTTGGCGGGGTATCCGATAAAGGCGTCATCTTTGAATACGACCCTGCGACCAATTCATACGCCAAAAAGAAAGATTTCAACGGGAGCGATGGAAGCAATCCTTACGGCAGCCTGACCAGATTTAACGGCAAGCTCTATGGGATGACAATTAATGGTGGGGCATCAGACAAGGGCGTAATCTTCGAATATGACCCTGCGACGAATATTTACACCAAGAAAAAAGATTTCAGCTCAAGCACTGGAACCAATCCCAACGGCAGCCTGACTGAATTAAATGGCAAATTGTACGGGATGACGACTAACCCCTCTGGTGGTGCTATATTCGAATATGACCCGGCAACCAATATTTACACCAAGAAAAAGCAATTCGACTATACTTCCGGCGATGGCGTTTATCCAACGGGCAGTCTGACTGCATACAATGGCAAACTTTACGGCATGACGCATGATGGTGGGGCATCTGGTGTCGGGGTGATATTCGAATACAATCCCGAAACCAATATTTACACCAAGCTAAAAGACTTCAATGAGAACGATGGATACAGTCCATTTGGCAGCCTGGCTGAATATGATGGCAAGCTGTATGGAATGACTAATTATGGCGGGGAATTCTTGGGTGGTACCATCTTCGAATACGACCCGGCTACGGACGCCTATCTTAAATATTTTGATTTCGACCACACCAACGGAATTCATCCACACGGCGATTTGATGGTCTTCGACCCGTCGGCAAATGCAGTCGAATCTCTCGAAGAAACAGCAGGGTTATCTGTTTTCCCCAACCCAGCCAGCGACCGTTTTAAGGTGCTTTTCAAAGACAAAGCCAGCGGCATTTTTTCAATTTCCCGGGCGGATGGAACGCTCATATTTATGGAAAAACTGCATGGCGAACTGCGTCGGGAATTTTCCATTGCAGGACTGCCGCCAGGAATATATTTCTGGAAATGGACGAGAGCGGACGACGGTCGAATCATTTCAGGTAAAATACAGGTGGCTCGTTGAAAGTAAAATTAGAGGTGACACCTTTTCAAAAGTTGTCACCTCTCACCTGATTTTTTTGTCCAAAAGCCACCCCATCCCACCCACAATGACAGGAATAACGAGGTACGTCAAACCGATGTCTTTCAAGTATTCCACCGCCGACATTTCCATGGGCCCAAAGCTGAACATCGGCGCATCGATGGCAAGGTTCACAACCATCCAAATGATGCCTGCTTTCAATCCCGCTTTGAAATAATCGCCTTGAACGCCTCGCAGGTAAATCGCTCCGGCAACCACCGTGCAAGTGGCGAGCACAATGGTTATCAAGGTTTCAAAAAAGATAGGCTGCTCCTGCCTGATTTGGAAAAGCATCATGGCAACGGCGAGCACGGCGAACCAAAGCGCCACGCCAAAAAGGATGATTTTTCCGATTCCTTTCATGGTAGCTGATTTTGATGATTGAATTTTTGTCGCTCAAAGTTGAAAAAGCGAACGTCCGCCAGCTTGCCGAACCTCATTGCAAACGCATGATTTTCATCACTTTCGCCGCTCCCGGTATCTCTCACATTGCACTTCCATTCAAATTTCTGTCTTACCGAAGCTGTAGCCAAAAACTACTTCCAACAGCCCTTTCATCTCTTCCATTGGGGGATAAGTTTTGATTCGATTTTTAACTATGGACAAGCGTTTTTTCAATACCAAATGATTTTAAAAAGCGCCTCCGCAAAACTCCCTTTCCATGAAAAGAACTATTTTCTTTTCACTGCTCGCTGCCTGTTTTTTGGCGGCTTCTACTTCGCTTTTGCTCGCCCAGTCCATCTGGACGGGCGGCGCTGGCACCACCAATTGGAACACGCCCGGCAACTGGACGGGCGGCGTTCCCAACGCCACGAAAACGGTCACAATTAACACCTGCACCACTTGCCCACGCATTTCCACCGGCGGCAACCAGTCGAAGTTTGTCCAGATTTACGCAGGCGGCAAATTGACCATCGTCAGCGGCGGCAGCCTTACGATTGAAAATCCCGGCGGGCCCGGCATGAAAACCCACGCCACTTCGCAGGTGCAAATCAACCAGGGCGGCGGGCTGACCATCCAAAACTTCTGGGGCGAAGGGCTTGCCATCGGCGGCACGCTCACCAACGGCGGAAACATCAGCATCAACGGCGGTCACACGGGCATCGCCGTCAGCGCAGGGGCTTCTTTCACGAACAATGCAAACGGGACTACGAACGTCACGGGGAGCAGCCTGAATTATGGCATGACGTCTTCGGGAACGGTGCAAAACAATGGCATCTTCAACCTCGACGATGCCAACAACGATGGCATTTCGCAGCAAACCGGGACGATTACGAATGGCGTGAACGGCATGCTGACCATCACCAAAACCGGCGTGAACGCCATCTTCGCCAAAAGCACTTTCAACAACAACGGCATCCTCAACATTGACAACGGGCTGAACGGGATTTACCTGCTTTTTGGCACGTTCAACAACAACGCCAACGGCGCTCTGTCCATCACCGGCACGTCTTTCCTGAACCAAGGCATTTACATTGACCCCGGCACGTTCAAAAATTCCGGCGAGCTGACCATCCAAAATGCCGGGTCGAAAGGCATCGAAATCAGCGGCGGCTCGACTTTCAACAATTTCAACAAAATCACTTTGAACGTGCCTGCCTGGGTGGGGATTTTCAACGTGGGCGGGTCGAATTTTCAGAACAAGCCTTGCGCTCTGATTCAAACAAATGCGCCTATCGTCAGCTACGCCACTTTCACGAACAGCGGCGTCATCGAGGAAACCTCGTCTGGCAACAGCCAAATCGGGCAAAACAATGGCGCCGTGATTAACCTCAACGGCGGCTCGTTTTCGGTGAGCGGCGGCAATGAAGTCCTCACTGGCGGCATCGTCTGGACGGGTTGCGCAAGCACGAATTGGAGCGTTGCAAACAACTGGTATCCGGCTGCCGTGCCCGTCGCCGGTCTGCATTCGAGGGCTGTTGTTCAAAACGTAGCCCAAGCGAGCGGCAATGCCCCGGTGGTGACCGGCTTGGTGATTTCGCCGCCGCTTTACTTGCACGCCAACGCCAGCCTCACGGTTGCCAGCGGCGGGTCATTGGGCATCAGCGACGGCGGCTTCGGCTTTGGCTTTTTGGAAGTCAGGCAAGCGGCGACCATGACCGTTCAGGCAGGCGGGTCGTTCAGCAGCAGCAGCGTCAGCATTTTGGGCGGCACGATCAATAATAGCGGCAGTTTTAATCTACCTGCCCCATTTCATAG
>CAZHLB010000686.1:1495-4071 GCA_964533005.1 uncultured Saprospiraceae bacterium | reverse complement strand
TTTTTGAGAGAAAAAAAATGAAATTTTTTTTCTCTCAAAAACCTGTTTTCCACCTGTCAGCTTTTTGCCAAAGTTTGAAATACGTCACCGTAATCAGTTTCGATGAGTGTTCGATAAAAATCAACTGCTTCTTTCAATTGCATTTTGCTCGAAGCGCCAACCAAAATCCCTTGAAAATCAGGATGATAAAACGAGTAAATCATCCCAAATTGAAACGCTTCCCGAAGCGGCTGCCTGCCGGAAACCAAATTTGCGGCATCCCGCAAATTGCGAAGCCGACCAGCAGCTTCTTCCATCGCCGCCAAATTCGCACCTCTCGCAACGAGCGTGCTGCCGCTCGAATAATTGCCGTCCAATTTCAAACCGCCCGCATTGATGCCATAAGCTATGAACCGCCGCTGACCATGAAACGGAGCGTACTTGGCATAATCCGACTGCAAAACGTTGTGCTTCAATTGGATGCGAAAGTCGAATTGAAATTCCTGGTTTAGCCCGGCGTAAATTTCAGGATGCAAAATGCCTGAAAGCCCCACCTGCAAACCTCTCCGCCGAGCTTCTTCCAACCCTTCGAGCGTGTCCCGGATGGCGCTTTCTTCCTCCCGGTTGTCCCAGTGAACCATGAACGTTCCGAGATTTTTCCCCAATAAATAGAGGTATTCGTCCAGCATCATCAGCACGAAAGACCGGGTGAGAACATGGTCTGGCGAGCGAAGGTTGTTCACGCTGCCGACTTTCATCATCACCTGCAAGTCGTTGACACCGTGCGTGTTAAGCCATTCAAGGAGGATTTTTTCGGACAGGCGGAAGTGTTCCGGGTCTTTGTCAATCGGGTAATTCGTGGCGGCATCCACCTCTCGAAAACCGACGGCGTACCACTCGTCGAGCAATTCAAAAACAGTTGATTTTGGAACTGTCCAGCCCCACATTGCGGAGCCGAGAATGATGGTTGGAATTGCTGAATTCATGCTGGCTTTTTCATTTTTAAAACCTTCATCGCCTGCAAATACTGCTTCGCCAGCGGCCCAATTTTTACCCGGCTGCTGCTCGTGTCGTCTGTCCATTTCACGGGTAACTCGCAGATTTTCAGGCGAAACCATTCGGCAATGGTCAATAATTCGGTGGAAAAAAACCAGCCGTCGCTCACCGCTCCGCCTGCATGGAGCCTTGGATAAACTTCCCTTTTCAAAAATTTGAACCCGCACATCCCGTCGGAAAAACGGACGCCGAGGTATAGTTTTAAAATCAGGTTGAATGCCCTCGACGTGATTTCCCGCTTCAAAGTGCGCCCGACAACTTTCGATTTTCGATGCAGGCGGGTAGCGTAAACCACGTCGCAGTTTTGGTTGGCGAGGGCGTCGTAGACTTCCAAAAAATGCGGCAAGTCGGGCGCCAAATCCAAGTCCATGTAGCCAACAATGTCAGCTTTGGATTGCCCCCAGGAAGTTTTCAGCGCCAATCCGACGCCCCTTCGAGGGACGGTAAGCGGTTGAATTTCAGGCAGTTTGGCAGCGAGGGCTTGGGCGATTTCAAAGGTTTTGTCCTTCGAACCGTTGTCGGCAATCACGATGCGCCACTGCCCGGCGGCGGGAAAGTTTTTTTTCAAAAAATCGTGGAGGGTGAGCACTTGTCGCTCCAAAGTTGCTTCCTCGTTGAGCACGGGGATGGTTACGTCAAAAGTCAATGGCGGCATGGATTTTCATTTTTTTGAGCGGCGAAAATAACTGCCCAACACGCATTTTTTTAAAACACATAGTCACATAGCTCACATAGTTTTCGGGAATCAGAATGCTATGTTTTCTATGTGACTATGTGTTTTAAAAAAACGTGTTGGAGATATGTACCATTTCACAAAGCCAGCTATATGTTGAGTTTTCACGCCATTGGCTGACTGCCGTATTGCTTGCCGTGCCTGGTCATTTTGATGAGATAATCCAACCTTTTTTGTGCTTCAGGATGTCGCATATTTCCTTGAATATCAGCTATCCAGCCAATTTTAAGGCGCTTGTAAAAATGCGGGAAGGCGTTGAAATTTTCCCACACTTCCGGGTCGGCTTTGAGCTGTTCGAGTATCCAATTGGGGATTTTTAGCGGGTCATCCGGCGAGCCGATTTGGCTGGCGATGGGAGCAATTCCGGCAGGTGTCATCAGTCCTTGCTTTTGCAATTTCCAGATGCGCTGGCGATTCAGTTCGGAGAGGAATGACTTTTTGCGGCGAGGGGTGATGCGCTGCACTTTGCTTTCCTCGTCATACTTTTTCACGTTGCCATCAATCCAGCCGAAGCAGAGGCATTCTTCAACCATGTCGTCGTAGCTGAGGCTGGGTTTGCCGCTGGCTTTGTTGAAGGTTTGCAGCCAGATTTCCGACTTTTTGTCGTGGTTGACTTCGAGCCAGGTGCGCCATTCCTTGCGGGTTTTGGGATAGAAAACTTCGGTGATTTCCATGGTTGGTTAGTTTTTTCGCAAAGGAAAAACGGGCGGCGACAAACAGAAACGGGGCAGGCGATTTTTTTTGGTGTAAAAAAAGCAGCCCCAGTTGTAGATGTTTTGGCGGAAATTAATTTATTTAAGAAAAATAA
>CAZHLB010000686.1:0-1485 GCA_964533005.1 uncultured Saprospiraceae bacterium | reverse complement strand
TTGGTGGCTAAAAAAAAAACACCCGGGGTTGGTTTTTTTTGGTTATAAAAACCCCCCCGCCCCGTTTCTACTTGTTGGCGAGAAATGTCATTTCTTCCAGAAATGACATTTCTAAACTCAACTCGTTTTTTCCGCCAGCAACCGCCCTTCGTCAGCCTTCCCGCTCAAAAATCTCATCACAGGCGCATTGTCAATCACGTTCTCTGGCGTGAAAATCGGGCTGACCTTTTCCGAAAAATTCAAAATATCCACGAACAAACTCCGCAGCAAAACGATGGCTTCCGGCGTGTTGCTCACCACGTAGCTGAACAGCTTCATCGGGCGGTGCGGCACGTCGCCGACGCCGTCCCTGTCGAGGTCGTAGCCGGAATAATCTGCCCAAAAATTGCCATCGAAACTGTTGTCCGTGCCAGCGGAATGCACCGCCAGGTCGAAGCTGTTGCTGGTGAAATTGTTCCCGGTTATCTTGTTTTGCTGGCAACCGCCGCTGATTTTCATTGCCCAGCCATTTTGTTCGAAACGGTTGCCGAGGTAGGTGACCCGGTTCGAGGTTTCGGCGAATATGCCGATGGTGTTTTCCCGAAAAAGATTGCCCTCGATGGTAGCGTCGTGGATTTCTTTGAGCAGCAAGCCATACGAAGCAGCGCCCCAATTGTGCTCGAACAGGTTTTCAAACATGGAAATCCGCTTCGAATACATCACCGCCACGCCTGCCCCGTTGTGCATGAAACTGTTGCGCCGATAGGCGTCGTCGTTGGAAAACATGAAGTGCAAGCCGTAGCGAATATTGCCCTCGCTGCGGTTGCCTTCGATAACGCTTTGGTTGACAAATTCGAGGTAAATCCCGTCCCGGTGACCATTGACGAAGTTGTTGAAAATCAACACCCTATCGCAATTCCAGAGGTGGATGGCGTTGCCGGAGCTTGCCTCCGATTTGGCGTGACCTTGCACAAAATTGCCTTCCACCACGCCGTCCTTCGAGCGTTGCAAATAGATGCCAAAAAAGGCGTCGAGCAGCCTGTTGTTTTTGATGCTGAAATAGCTGACTTCCTTCATCCGAATGCCCGCCCGGTCTTCGGTGTAGCTGGTTCCGACGTTTTGAATTTGGAAGCCTTCGATGGTGACCCAGTTGGAAGTGACGGTGATGATTTCGCTTTGGTTTTTGCCGTCGAGAATGGGCAGATTTTCACCCAGGAGCGTCAAGCCTTTGTCAATCAGGATGTTGCCTTCGGCGTAAGTTCCACCTTTGACGAGGATGGTGTCGCAAGGCTGGGCGAGTTGGATGCCTTGCCGAATGGAGGAAGTGGGGCAAGTCGGGCAAACTTCAATGACGTTTGCCCGAAGCGCCTGCCCCGTCAGCATTATCGCCAGTATGAAGAAAATTGTCGTTTTCATGTGAAGAGGTGGTAAGCTATCTCTACGAATTACGTAGGCAGGCGCATAAAAGCTCGATTTTCGGAGCGGCGGGGTTTTGAGACCCCGCAT
>CAZHLB010000685.1:0-4083 GCA_964533005.1 uncultured Saprospiraceae bacterium | reverse complement strand
CCAAGTCTGCTTCCGTCACCGTCACCGGCTCTGCCAACCTGACCATCAACGCCACCAGCACCAACGTTTCCTGTTTCGGCGGCAACAACGGCACGGAATCGGCAACGGCAAGCGGCGGCAGTTCTCTTTTCTTCGTCTGGAGCAACGGAGGCACGGGACAAACCATCACCGGGCTAACGGCTGGCACTTATTTCGTCACCGTGATGGATGCAACGAGCGGTTGCACGGCTACCACTGCCACTTTTGTCAGTCAGCCGCAACCCGTCACCGCAACCGCAACGGCTACCAATGCCACTTGCACCACGCTTGGCTCTGCCACTGCTTCCGCCTCGGGCGGAACAGGAACAATTACTTTCAAATGGAGCACCGGCGCAACGACAGCAACCATCACCGGGCTTGTCGCTGGTACATATACCGTGACGGCTACGGATGCCAACGGCTGCACCGGGGTTGCCACTGCCACCGTTACCGGCACGAGCAGCGTTCCAACTGTTAACATCAGCGTTACCTCTCCTTTGAGTGGAAACAATGCCACCGATGGCGCTTTGACCGCCCAGGTAACTGGCGGCGCCGCACCTTACACTTATCTGTGGAGCACCGGCGCAACGACGGCGAGTATCAGCGGTTTGGGCGCAGGCACTTATTCTGTCACCGTCACCGATGCCAACGGCTGCACCGACGACGACACAGAAACCTTGTTCAACCCGGGCTGCATTGGCGACCGCATCTGGCTCGACGTTGATAAAGACGGTTGCCAGGATGCCAACCTTGCCGAGTTCGGTTTCGCTGGCGTCACCTTGATGCTGACCGGCACGACAAGCACCGGTGCAAGTGTCAACATGACCACTGTCACCGACCAGGTTGGGCAATATCTTTTCAGCCCGCTTGCACCCGGCACGTATCAGGTGAAAATCACATTGCCGAACAACTTCACCTTGTCGCCTGCCAATAGCTCGACTTGCGGAGACATTTTCTCCAGTAGCGATTTCCTCGACAGCGACTTCAACGCCAACGGTTCCACCAGCAACATCGTCCTCGCCGAAGGGCAGTGCAACCTGACCATTGATGGCGGCTTGTACGATATCTGCATCAACATTTCCACGCCCGGCGTCATTTGCTGCGACCAAACCCTTTGTGGTCCCGGCGTTGACCCCGCGCCCATCACTTCCACGACGCCTGCAAGCGGCGGTTCGGGCACAGTACAATATATGTGGATGTACTCGCACGTCCCTGGGCCATTCAACAATGCCACCTGGTTCCCAATCGTGGACGTGAACGGCGTGCCCATCGCAACCGGTCCGAGCTACGACCCAGGTCCACTTTATCAGACGACCTTTTTCATTCGCTGCGCAAAATCTTCCACTTGCGAAGATTGGCTCGAGTCCAACATCGTCACCATTACCGTGGATGACATTGCAGTAGCGAACATCAGCGGTACAGACCTCGTCTGCGTGGGCGACCCGGCATCTTATTCTTCCGCCGGCAGCAACCCGCCGAATGCAACCTATCTCTGGAATTTCGGCAACTGGGCAACGCCGCAAACTTCAACGCAGCCCAACGTTACCGTGACCTGGAGCACGGCAGGTGTGGTTTACATCTCCCTATCCGTCACAGTCGGCAGTTGTACCTCGACTGACGTGCTGGGTGTAGCAATCTCGGACAGCCCGGTGATTTGTGGCAACGCATTGGTCATCAACACGACCAACATGGGCGCTGCCGTCATGGTGGAGTGGAACATTCCGCACACCCCCGGCGAATTCGACTTCGTCGTGCAGCGCAGCAAAGACGGCGTTCATTTTGAAGATATCGGCACGGTGGCGCAAGCGGAAGCCAGCGGTACACATCAATATGCCTACGCCGACCATTCGCCCAAGCATGGCAATTCCTTCTATCGCCTGGACGTGCGCTCGAACAATGCTCACCTGATTTACTCGAATGTGGAGCGGGTCGCCATGTTCAGCTCAGTAGAATCCTTCGTGGTTCGCCCGAACCCCGTGACTGACCATATCACCATCGAATGCAACAAGGACGTGAAGACTGCTGTGAAAATGGAAGTCCTGTCCCTGCAAGGCAAGCTGGTTTCGAGCCAGAAATTGGACGAAGGCATGGTCTCTCAGCCAGTTGATTTGTCGCACCTGAGCGGTGGGGTTTATCTGCTCCGGTTGACTTTCAACGATGGCGTGAAGGAGATTCACAAGATTGTGAAAGAATGATTTACAGACCAGTTAGCACTTGAAGTGCTAACTGGTCTTCGTTTCTTCAAAAAGAAAAAGGCAAAAGTGGTCGCACACTTTTGCCTTTTTCTTTTCCGAGATTTTGGAACGAGTTTGGGTAGTGTCAATTAGCGAGTGATAGGTTGTAATCGTAAACGAACAAGTGCAGATATGATTCCTGCATTTCATCGCTCTTTGAAAAAGACAATGTTTTGCGCACGAACCGGCAAATTCTTTGGCGAAGCGTGATAACCTGAAATTCTAAAACAATAACTTCAAAACACCCACAACATTACCGTTTCCGCAAGAATAGCAATCAACAAAATGGACAGCAAATCCAGCCAAAAACCCGACCGCACCATGTCATAAACCCGCAGATAACCCCCGCCAAAAACAATAGCATTTGGCGGCGTCGCCATCGGCAACATGAAACCGCAACTCGCTGCCAGCGTAACCGGGATTGCCAGATGAATCGGCTCGATGCCCAAACCTTGCGCCACCGCTCCCACCACCGGCAGAAAAACAGTCACCAGCGCCACGTTCGACATCAGTTCCGAGAGCAAAACCGTCACCGCCGTCAGCCCCAAAACGAACAGGAAGCGATTGACTTCCATGCCCGCAAACACGTCGCCGACCAGCTTGATAATGCCCGTTTTTGACAATGCGCCAGCCAGCGCCAAGCCTCCTCCGAACAGCAAAAGGATGCCCCAGGGGATTTCCTTCGTGTCTTTCCATTTCAGCAAAAACTCGGCTTTTTTGAAATTGACCGGCACGATGAAAAGCCCAAACGTGGCAAGCAAGGCAATGATTTCATCCGAAAAACGATGCAGCAAAGCGACCCCGGCGGGCGGGTTTTCCCCTTCGGGAAAAATCTGTTGCAATAGCCCGGTGGCTATCCACAAAAAGACCGTTGCGCCGAAAACCCAAAACGTCCGCCGCTCTGCCACCGATGGTTTTCCGAGGGCAGCCAGCTCGCTTTTTATCAAATCCTTTGCCCCGTGAAAATTGCCCAACTTGTTGGGAAACAGCAGTTTGACATTCACCAAATAGCCCAGGAAAACCAGCAACAAAGCCAGCGGCACACCCACCACCATCCAGTCAAAAAAATTGACGTGATAGCCAAAAGTGGTTTTCATAAAGCCTTTAAAAACCGTGTTTGGCGGCGTCCCGATGAGTGTGCCCATGCCGCCGAAGCTGGCAGCGTAGGCAATACCGAGCATGATGGTGCGGGAAAAATTGGCGAGACCTTTTGAGGAATGAGGGATGAGGGAGGAGGAATGATTTGGAGAAGTCGTTTGGGTTTCCGACAGTAATCGAATGATGGAGAGGGCTATCGGCAGCATCATAATTGCCGTCGCCGTATTGCTTATCCACATGCTAATCAGCGCCGTTGCGAGCATGAAACCGAAGACAATGCCATCTGCATTCGTGCCGGTCAGGTTGACGATGCTCAGTGCAATGCGGCGATGCAGGTTCCATTTTTCCATCGCCAAGCCAAGCATAAATCCGCCGAGAAAAAGAAAAACCACCGGGTCGCCGTAGGATGCCGCCACCGTTTTGATTTCGCTGACGCCGAGCAGCGGCAGGCAAATCAGCGGCACGAGCGCCGTTACCGGCAACGGCACTGCCTCCGTCACCCACCAGACGAGCATCAGCGCAGCCATCGCCACGACTTTCCAGGCGTCTGGCGGCAAGCCCCATTGCGGGGGCGTCAACAAAAAAATCAGGAAAAGAAAAGGGGCGAGAAAGAGACCGGCGAGCTTGGCAGTTGGCATTTTCGTTTTTAAGTAACGTGAGTTCGGGCTACCATGAAGGGACGACTTGGGATGGATTAAATGATTGATGATTACATGATTACATGATTGTTGAT
>CAZHLB010000684.1:0-4088 GCA_964533005.1 uncultured Saprospiraceae bacterium | reverse complement strand
CTTGGCTCTCAACACTTTATGAGATTCAAATTTTTGTTGTAGGGTAGTGTAATGAAAACTTAGTCGGTTTTCTTCAATACCCGGATAATCAGTGGCGCTGACTTTCACTTCAAAATGCCCGATGCCATCGCCTTTGATTTTCAAATCCACGTACCCTTCCAAGTCTGAAAACCAAGCATTTCCAGCCAAATCAAAATACAGCGCATTCAGCTCAGTCTTGAATTTGTGAAAATCAAAAGCCATAAATTCTGCTTCGTATTTCCCAGAAAAGCCTCCAGCTTTGAGTATCACTCTCGTGTTAATCCAATGGTTATCCCAATCATTTTCAGCGGTGTTGCTAAGAGAATGTAGGGGTTCAATCCGCACCAGCTTGCCTCTGTCAGATAGCTCGAAATGAGCAATTTCAAATTCTTCCATCTTCTTCGAGTTTTGCGCATTTCTACAAATCAAAGCCGATATCAGTTCTGAAATACTTCCCATCAAACTCAATCACCTCCGCATTTTTCTTCGATTGAGCGACCGCTTGCTGGAAGTCATCGGCAAGCGAAGTCACTGCCAGCACCCTCCCGCCATTCGTCACCACCTGCTCGCCGAAGCGTTTTGTGCCAGCATGAAAAACGAAGCTGCCTTCCACTTTTTCCAAACCTGAAATCACGTCGCCCTTGTGATAGCCTCCAGGGTAGCCGCCTGCGGTGAGCATGATGGTCGCCGCCGCCCGCTCGTCCACCTCGATTTTCACTTCGGAAAGGCGGTGGTCTTTGATGGCGAGGAACAATTCCACCAGGTCATTTTTCAGGCGAGGCAAGACGACTTCTGTTTCCGGGTCGCCCATGCGGCAGTTGTATTCGATGACAAAAGGCTCGCCGCCAACGCTGATGAGACCAAAAAATAGGAAGCCTTGGTATTGAATTTTCTTTTCCCGAAGCCCTCGGACGGTGGGTTGGATGATGCGCTCTTCCACTTTTTGCATCAAAATTTCATCCACGAAAGGCGGCGGAGACACTGCGCCCATGCCCCCCGTGTTCAGCCCGGTGTCGCCTTCGCCGACCCGCTTGTAGTCTTTTGCCACAGGCAAAATTTTGTACGACTCGCCATCCGTCAGCGCAAAAACGCTGAACTCGATGCCGCTCAAAAATTGCTCGATGACCACCTTGCGGCTCGCCTCGCCGAATTTGCCGCCGAGCATTTCCTTCAATTCTGCCGCCGCTTCTTCCCGAGTTTCGCAAATCACGACGCCCTTGCCAGCCGCCAAGCCGTCTGCTTTCAGCACGATGGGCAGAGTGGCTTTTTTTTGAACATACCAGAGCGCAGTGTCGAGATGCCGGGCGATGAACTCCCGGTAGGCAGCAGTCGGGATGCCGAATTGCAACATGAATTTTTTAGCGAAAGCCTTGCTGCCTTCCAGTTTTGCACCTTGCAACGAGGGCCCGATGACCGGCACGTGCGACGAAGCCCGCATGTTGTGCAGCAAATTCCAGATGCCATTCACCAGCGGCGCTTCGGGGCCCACGACGACCATTTGCACGCCGTTGTCCACCACATAATCGTAGAGGGCAAAGTTGTCTTCGATGTCGAGGTCAATGTTTTCACCGAAATCTGCCGTGCCAGCGTTTCCGGGAGCGATGAGCAGGCGGGTGCAAAGCGGGCTTTGGCGAAGTTTCCAGGCGAAGGCATGTTCCCTGCCGCCACTGCCGAGGAGGAGTATTTTCATTAAAAAGTATGGACAAAAGCAGGCAGGTGGCTTTCTGCCGAAAAATTTTCACCCCTCGGCAGAAAGTCATCTGTCAGATTTTAAGCCTAAAATTTTGCGAAAGTAGGCAGGCAAGGCAAAAGTTGCCCGGCTGAATTTTCCGCCGGTTTTCAGATGCCAATCTGTGGGCGCCGGAAAACGCTAAAGCCAACCAGGTGCGAGCGGAGAAGATGAAACGAAGGTGAAATCAAGCCCTAACTACCTGAAAATCAGCAAACCAGTTATCTTGGCACTCCTTTTTTTATCGCCCGCTTCGTTTTACAACACTAAACATTCACCGTGATGGAACTACAAATCATTCAAAGCAAAATCTATGAAATCCGGGGGCAAAAAGTAATGCTTGACTTTGACCTCGCCGAAATGTATCGGGTAGAAACCAAAAGGTTGAAAGAAGCGGTGAGGCGCAACCTCGAACGTTTCCCTGAAGACTTCATGTTTGAGTTGACTACCAGGGAGTTAGCTAGTTTGAGGTCGCAAATTGCGACCTCAAACCAGAGCAAAAGAGGCGGTTCAAGATATTTACCGTTTGCATTTACGGAACACGGAGTGGCGATGCTTTCGAGGCTGTCTCATAAGTCAATTTTTGAAAAGGGTCGCCAAATATGATTTCACTCAACGACTCAACGACCCTACAAATCCAAATCATTGCCTGGCGATGTTGCGTCTTTGCGTGAGATATTCTGCCACTTCATTTTCAAATTGACTTATGATACAGCCTCAAACGGCTATTTCAGTCAACATAGCCATTATGCGAGCCTTTGTGGTGATTCGCCAATTCGCCCTGACTTACAGCGAGTTAGCGCAAAAAATCGCCGAACTGGAAGCCAAGTATGACGGTCAATTCACCGAAGTCTATAAAGCTTTGAACCTGCTTTTGCAGGAAAAACAAAAACAAATCGCTTGGCAAAACCGCAAGCGCATTGGCTTCAAACCTGAAAACAAATCGAGCGCACGGGCTGCCAACCCTACAAAGCCTTGAACTCGTCAAAGCCTCCATTTTCCATGAAATACGTGCTTCATTTTCCTGTCGCTGTTCGCCCGGTGCTTCGCCACTGGCTCCTCCTTTTGCCTTTTCTCTTTTTACTTTTTACTTCCACAAAAGCTCACCCCGGCATCGGCATCGTCTGCGACAGCCAGGGCAATATTTTTTTCACCGACCTGAGCCAAGTCTGGAAAATTGCGCCCGACGGCAGCCGCAAAGTCGCCGTGCCCAACGTCCACACCCACGAGATTTGCCTCGACGCCGAGGGCAATCTCTACGGCGAGCACCTTTGGTACGAAGGCGAAGCCACCGACAAATGGGGGCACTACGTTTGGCGGTTGACCGCCGCCGGGCAGGTTGAAATCGTCAAAGACAGCACCGAAGGTTTTCTGACTGACTACAGTTTTGTGCGTGACCCGGCGGGCAATCTATTTTGGGTGGAACGTGGCGACACCTGCCGCTTCCAAAAAAGCAGCCTCGCCGAAGGTGGGCGCATCGAAACCTTCGCCGCCGGAATTTTCAAGGACGTGCGCTGGCAATTTTACCTTCCCAAAAGCGGCTTTCATTTCCTCGACGAGGACAACCTGTACCAAATCCAAGACGGCAAATTCATCCTGACTGCCAAGGACTTGCGCACCGGCAACCTCTCCCTGGCAGCCGTCACCGACGACAGCCATAGCGTTTTTGGCGTCTGGGAAGATGCCGAGGGCAACCTTTTCGCTGCCGTCACGGCGGACGATGCCATCAAAAAAATCGCACCCGACGGAACGGTCTCTGTCATATTCAAGTCAAAAACCGGCTGGTCGCCGACCGGCGGCGTGTTCGATTTGCAAGGCAATTTGTGGGTGCTGGAAAACTCAAAAACCAACCAGGTGCGGGTCGAAAAAGTCAACCCGGCAGACTTGAAAAGCCAAGTGAGAAAAGGAAAACCGATGCCGCTGTTGCCGGTGGCGGCGCTGTCCATCGTCATGCTTGCCGTCTTACTTTGGGTGCGAAGGAGGCTGCGCAAGCGGTGAGTTTGGCTCGGTTTTTTTCAGGTATTTTCCGGCAAGGGTTGCGTCGTGTGAATGACGCCTCTACTTTTGCCGCCATTCAAAGCCATTTTCAAATGACGCATTTTACCACATCCACCATCGCTGATTGCTGCAATATGTGTTGCTGCTGTTGCTGTGGTTGTCCTTGGTAAAATGCTCTGACGTGGCTTTTTCAAATGAAAAAGAGCCTTTTCGGAGTGTGCCGGAAAGGCTCTTTTTTTTTTGGTTTAGCCCAAAGGTGACACCTCGAAAACAGTCTTTTTGAGAGAAAAAAAATTGGGATGTTTCACGGCAGGTAAAAAGTAGTTTACACTTTTTGTGC
>CAZHLB010000683.1:0-4097 GCA_964533005.1 uncultured Saprospiraceae bacterium | reverse complement strand
GCGGCACAAACCTCCATGGTGCAAACGGGTTTTTTTTGGGTTAAAAATTTCATTTTTTTAACCGTAAAAAACCGGTTTTCCACCTGTCAGCTTTCGATTTACAAATACCCTTTCGCCTGCAATCGAAACAGTTCAGCATACATCCCGCCCTTCTCCACCAACTCCTCGTGGCTGCCAATTTCCCGCAGCTCCCCATTTTCCAAAAACAAAATCCTGTCCGCCATGCGCACCGTCGAGAAGCGGTGCGAAATCAGCACCGCCGTTTTGCCTTCAATCAATTCTGAAAAACGCAGGAAAACTTCATGTTCCGCACGAGCATCCAGCGCCGAAGTCGGCTCGTCGAGAATGAGCAATTGGGCGTCCCGCATGTACGCTCTGGCAAGGGCGACCTTTTGCCATTGCCCGCCCGAAAGCTCGATGCCGTTGGCGAAACGCTTGCCGAGGATTTGGTCGTAGCCTTTTGGCAAGGTCTCAACCACCGTGTCGGCGAGGCTTTTTCGAGCGGCATTTTCGATGATGGGTCGCTCCTGCCGCTGCTCGATGCTGCCGATGGCTATGTTTTCCGACGCCTTCATTTGGAAGCGGATGTAGTCTTGGAAAATGATGCCGATGGCATTGCGAAGGTCTTCGATGCGGTAGTCACGAATGTCTTTTCCGTCAAGCAAAATGCGACCCTCGGTGGGTTCGTAGAGGCGGGCGAGGAGCTTGACGAGGGTGGTTTTGCCTGCGCCATTTTCGCCGACCAGCGCCAATTTTTCACCGGCTTGCAGGTGAAACGAGAGGTTTCGGATTGCCCATTTTTCGTTGTTGGGATACTTGAAACTGACGTTTTCAAACGTGAAACCCAGGCGGATGGGCTGCGGGATTTGCAAGCCGTTTGAGTTGGCTTGAATCAGCGGTTTCAACTCAAAAAAATCGAACAGGTCACGCAGGTACAGCGCCTCCTCTGCAATCCTGGAAAAGCGGCTCATGATGCCTTGCAACATACTCCGCATCCGGTCGAAACTGCCTGCGAGGAAGGTCAAAGTGCCCACCGTTATTGCCCCGCCGATGGCTTGCAGCAAAATGAAAACGAATGCTCCGTAGTACGCCAGCGTCCCCAGGATTGAAAGCGCCGTTCCCCACCATGCCCGGCTGACGGCGAGTTTTCGGTTAGCCATATAATAGTTGTGTGAAACCTCCCGGAAGCGGTCGGCGATGAAGTCGGCGAGGTTAAAAATCTTGACCTCCTTCGCCGTCTCGTCGCTGGCGCCGATGTAGCGCAGATAGTCCAGTTCCCTTCTTTCAGGCGTCCAACTCATGGTCAGCGAGTAGTTTTTTTGGTTGAAATGCGACTCGCCGACGAAAGCAGGAATGACCGCCACTACCAAAATCAAAATCAGCCAAGGATTAAAAGCCACCAAACCTGCGCCCAAAAACAGCACCGTGATGAACTCCTGCGCCTGCGACAAAGCCATGCTCATCAGCACCGTCCTGCCAATGGTTTGCCGCCGGGCTCGTTCGAGTTTGTCGTAGAAATCAGCGTTTTCAAATTGGTACAAGTCGAGCGTGGCGGCGTGGCGGATGAGTTTTTCGCTGGATTGGTTCGACATCAAATCGCCGAGCAAACTGTCCAGCAGCGTGATTGCCCGGCTCATAATTTCGCTGACGACGACGACGCCAAACTCCAAAGCCACCAGCGTCCAAAGCCTGTCGGTGTTGCCTTCGTGGTTGATGAGGCGGATGACTTCGTCAATAATTTCCTTGGCGATGTAGAGCGTTGCCAACGGCACGGCACTCTTTACGAGGCGCAGGGAAACGTTTGCCAGACACATGCCAGGGCTGGTTTCCCAAATCATTCGGAAGAACTTTGGCAAGTTTTTTAGTGCCTTGAATTGCTGGCGAAATGAAGGTTTGTCTTTGCGCAATGCCATTCTTTGATTTGTTTTGCACGAAATTTCGCCCCCTTTTGCAAGCGACCTGAGCAGTTTTATGAACCGTTCAGCAAGTTTTGAAAGAAGGTCAATAGGGTTGAAAAGGCTTGAAAATCAGGCGTTCCAACAAGATTTGAAAATTGCGCCCTGCCTTTGCCCTTTCGTTTTCACCCCTCCATATTACCGCTTACCGAGACGTGCTTTGAGTGGCTTCCCAAGTTGAAATTGAAAACATCGCTCTCCAAAAACCATCCTTCCCCGTGAGCATATTTTGCATTGTTTCCTCCCCGGCAGACTGAATCTTGATGAGGTGTTTTTTCAAAATCCTCCTCCGGCAAGGTCTCATTTTCCTCCAAACCAAGTCGAAACACTTTCAAAAACAATTGGTGATTTGGTGATTTGGCGATTTGGTGGTTGGGACGTCCCAACACCAAATCGCTAAATCACCAAATCATCAATCACCCGGTCTTTCACCTGAGCAAAAAACATTTCACATGAGTCACCGTGCATGTTATCTGGCGGTTTGTATTTCTGGACTGCTCCTGTTTTTTCAAAGCTGTACTCCCTCTGACGACGAGCCGACGCAAGGTTTCAAAGTCGAAGGCATCGTCACCTCCGAAAATGGAACGCCGTTGCAAGGCGTCCTCGTCAACAGCATCGTGGACACCGTTGTGACGGACGAGTCCGGTTTTTACTCCATTTTTTCCTACCCGGTCGGGGCGCTTGAATTTTCAAAATCAGGCTACGTTAAGTGGATTGAGGCAGTCAGAAGCCGACCGGAAATCAACGTCTCGCTTACCAAAGAATCGCCCACCGGCGTGACGCTTTTCACTATCAAAACGGTCATCCAATCCTGTCAAACAGGCGGCTTGGATAGCAATTACCAGGTCGTTGAAATTAGAGATTTCGGGCAAGGCATCGGCAATTTCACGCTCACCGCCGACAAGCTCTGGGTGCTGAAAAACAGGGTCTTCGTCAACGAAGGTCAAACCCTGACCATCGAGCCGGGAACAATCATCAAAGCCGGAACAGGTCAGGTGGAAACTGCCTGCGCTCTCGTCGTGGCTCGTGGCGGCAAGCTGATTGCCAAAGGAACTGCTGCCCAGCCAATCATTTTCACCAGCGAAGACGACCCGGTGATGAACGACAAGTTCGGCGCTGAGTGCCTTCCGACCAGCCTGAAAGCCAAAGACAAAGGCAGGTGGGGTGGCGTCATTCTCCTCGGCAAAGCCACCATCAATGCGCCCGGTGGCGAGACTTACGTGGATGGCATTCCAACCACCGAGCCTCGTGCAATTTTCGGCGGCACGGACGACGACGACAATTCCGGCACACTCGAATACGTCTCGATACGTCACGGCGGCATCAGCCTCGCCATCGGCAACCAAATCAACGGTTTGACTTTGGGCGGCGTCGGCAGAGGCACGACCCTCCACCACGTGGAAGTTTATGCAAACGCCTACGACGGTTTCCGGTTTATCGGCGGCACGGTCAACACGAAGTACCTGACTTCCTCTTTTTGCGGCGACGATGCTTTCGACTACACCGGCGGCTGGCGTGGCAACAACCAATACTGGTTTGCCATGCAGGACGTGGACGCCGACCGGGGCGTCGAAGGCACGAGCAGCGAGGACAAAACGGCTTTGCCAGCTTCCCGTCCGGTCATTTTCAACGCCACTTTTTCGGGCCCCGGCAGCGACACGGGCAAACGTGCGTTGAGCTTTTTTGACAATGGCGGCGGCGAATGGCACAACAGCATTTTCATGGCTTACGCCTTCGGCGCAGACATCGAATTTAAAGGGCAAACCGAGACGGACAGCTACCAACGGATGGTGACGAAGGAATTGGAATTGCAGCGGAACATTCTTTTCGACGTGAGCTTTCAACCCTGGTTTGCCTTGAATAATCAAAGCGCCTTGTCGAATAGCAGCACTGCCGTTTTGCAGGCGTCGAACTTTGTCGAGGAATATTTCAACCGCTCGGAAAATGCCAACCGCTTCGAAGACCCGCAGTTGATTGACCTCGTGCCAAAACCTGGGGGCCCCGCAGCCAAACAAGGCTCGATTCCCGAAGACCCATTCATCGAATTCACCGAGTACAAAGGCAGTTTTGCGCCTGCGCAAACCCGCTGGACGGATGGGTGGACGAGAGTTGAAAAAGATATTTGACAGTAAGTGGACAGCC
>CAZHLB010000682.1:0-4100 GCA_964533005.1 uncultured Saprospiraceae bacterium | reverse complement strand
CAGGCGGCACACGGGACAGGACGGTTCCTCTGCGAGGATGACAAAAGCGGCTTGCAGGCGTGCTTAACGACTTATGATACAGCCTGGGGTTTTCGGTTCCTAATATTCCCGCAGCTTTTGAAATGCCTTGCCAAGCTGCTCGATGATGTCGCCCGCAATCATCGCCTCCTGCTGAAATTGAGCGGCGGCAAGGTCGCCCGCCAAACCGTGTAGGTAAACGCCCAGCAAACAAGCCTCTTTTTGCGAATAACCTTGCGCCAGCAAACCTGTCAGAATGCCCGTCAGCACGTCGCCGCTGCCGCCGGTTCCCATGCCTGGGTTGCCGGTGCAATTGAAAAAGCAGCTTTCGTCGGGGCAGGCGGTGCAAGTGTAAGCGCCTTTCAGCACAATGAAAATGTCCAATTCCTGCGCTTTTTGCTGCTGCAATTGGTTTCGCTCGAAACTGTTTTCGGCTGCGCCGAACAGCCGCTCGAACTCCTTCGGGTGCGGCGTCAAAATGGTTTTCGCAGGCAGTTTTTTGAAAAAATCAGGGTTGGCGGCGAGGATGTTCAAGGCGTCTGCGTCGAGAACGAGCGGGGCTTCGGCAGTTTCCAACAAATGCTCCAAAGCCTTGACCGTCAATTGATTTGTGCCCCAGCCGCAGCCTGCGCCGATGGCTTTGTAGGTGGAAAAATCTTCCGGGAAAGCAGAAACCACCGCCTCGTTTTCATCCAAACTAACCATCGCTTCGGGGATGGCAGTTTGCAAAATTTCGCAGCCGCAACGAGGAACGTGAACCGTCGCCAAACCTGCCCCGCTGCGCAGGCAAGCCCTCGCCGCCAGCACGGCAGCGCCCATTTTTCCCAGGCTGCCGACCGCCAGCAAGGCGTGTCCAAACGTGCCTTTGTGGTCGAATTTTCGCCGCTTTTTCAGCAAAGGCTTGACTACGGCGGCATTCACAAAATGCTGGTTGACAGGTTCTTGCCGAATAAATTCAGCCGACAAGCCGATGCTTTCCGCAGTCCACTCTCCTACCCTTTCGCTGTTTTCGGGGAATAAAAAAGCCAGCTTGGGTAGTTCGAAAGTGAAGGTGAAATCTGATTGGATGGAAATGCCTACGGTCGGTTTGTCTGCAAACATTCCGCTTGGAGTGTCAACCGAGACTCTCGTGACGGACAAGCTGTTCAGGTGGGCAATCAATTTGGCAGTCCAACCCTCGACCGGGCGGCTCAAGCCGGAGCCAAAAATGGCGTCAATCAAAACGCAACCTGGCGGGATGTCTGGCAGCGGGTCGTCTTTGCCAATTTCTTCGAGGGGGCAGGTGCGGTATTTTTTTAAGGTTTTCAGGTTGGCGTGGCAGTCGTCACTCAGTTCTTTGCCGATTCGGAGCAGGTAGGCTTGCACGGCGTAAAATTCCCGGCTCAACATGCGGGCGATGGCAAGCCCGTCGCCGCCATTGTTGCCGGGCCCGCAGACCACGACGATTTTGTTGAAATGCGATACCGGGAATTTTTTGGCAAACCAGCGGACGAAGGTTCTCGCCGCTCGCTCCATCAGTTCGATGGAGGGGATAGGCTCGTGTTCGATAGTGTAGCTATCCAGTCGGCGGATTTGCTCGACGGAAAAGATTTTCATTGGCTTTTGTTTTTCAGTTTAACCCGGTGCCGGCGGTGGCGGCGTTAAACAACAAACCCACCAACACCACCCCAACCTTCTAAACCTGAAAAGCAAAAGTGGAAATTTGCCTCGAAAGCTGTCGCCCCGACCTTATTTTTCCACTTTTGCCTTTTGCCTTTCCAGTATTTACTTCAACCTTGCCTTGCTTTTTTTATCAAAAAAAATTCTCGAACCATGCGCCAACTCTACTTCTTCGCTTGTTTTTCGATGCTGTTTTTGCTGCCATTTTCCGCCAAAGCCTGGCATATCGTGGGCGGCGAATTGAGTTACACCTGCCTCGGTAATGACCAATACGAAATCAAACTGACCATCTTCCGGGACTGCGGGCAGACTGTCGGCGCTCCTTTCGACAACCCTGCCACCATTGGTTTTTTTGATTCGGAAAACCAGTTGGTTAACTTCATCCAGGTGCCGCTTGGCGTGCAGGATGACACGCTCAACCCGACTTTGCAAAGCCAGTGTTTCACCAATCCGCCCAATGTTTGTGTTCACACGACCACTTACGAGGCGGTGGTGAATTTGCCTTTTTTGCCAGGCGGCTACCAAATCGTCTATCAACGTTGCTGCCGGAATCAGACCATCACCAACATCGTTGCGCCCAACACGCAAGGGGCAACTTATAGCATCCACCTGACCGAGGAGGCGATGCAGGAATGCAACTCCAGCCCAAAATTCAACAACTGGCCCCCCCTTTACATCTGCGCTTTTTATCCTTTTTCGATTGACCAATCTGCGACCGATGCGGAGGGAGATTCTTTGGTTTACAGGCTTTGCCAGCCATTTCAGGGCGCTGACCAAACCGTGCCGCAGCCTATTCCGCCCAACGACCCGCCCTACCAGCCGGTGACTTGGGTTGACCCGCCTTACAATATTGACAACATGCTGAACGGCATCGCCGGGGGCGAAGTGATGAAAATTGACCCGGTGACTGGCTTGCTGACTGGCACGCCGACGACCATCGGGCAGTTCGTGATTGGCATTTGCGTGGAAGAATATCGAAACGGGGAACTCATCAGCGTCACCCGGCGGGATTATCAGTTGAACGTGGGCGAATGCGGCTTCCCGACTTCGGCGTTTTTTGCGCCGGAAAAATTGTGCGAAACGTACACGGTCGGCTTCGACAACAATAGCTTGAATGCGCAGGATTACCTCTGGTTTTTTGGCGACCCCGCCAATCCCGGCGCTTCTTCGACTTTGCCAAATCCAACTTACACGTACAGCGACACCGGAACTTTCCTCATCACTTTAATTGCCGAGCCGGGGACGGTTTGCGCTGACACGACTACGAAAGAGGTGCAAATCATCCTGAACTCGCTTTTCGCCAATTTCAACATTGACTATGCCGACTGCGCCGACAGCCTGACGGTGCAAATCATTGATTCTACGGTAGATACCGCCTCGATGGTGAGCAACTGGCAGTGGATTTTGGATGCTCCGCAAGGGACAATCACTTCCGGTTCGCAAAACCCAACCTTCGTTTTGACGGAACAAGGCATTGCCAACCTGACGCTTTTGGTCACTTCGCAAGCAGGCTGCACGGACACGCTGACGCAATCTTTCCCCATCCATTTCATCAACGACGTCTTGATTTTGGACACAACCGTTTGCAACGGAACCGGCGGCGGCATTGCGCTGAACCCCGACGGTTCGTTTCCCGGCGCAACCTATTCCTGGCAACCTGCCGAAACGCTCGACAATCCAACCAGCCCTAACCCCATTGCCACACCTGATTCGACCACGACTTATTCGGTGACGATTTCCGACCAGCAATTTTGCACGATTGAAAAAACGGTGACGGTCATCGTGTCGCCGGTGGTGAGCGTGACGCCGGTGCTGGACACGATTTTGGAAGGGGAATCCGTGCAGATTTTGGCGACGGAAAATGCCGGGTACAACTATTCCTGGACGCCGGAAACTTGGCTTTCCGGAACAAACCTGCCCAATCCAGTTGCCACGCCGGAAGAAACGACGACCTACATTTTGACCGTGACGGACGAATTTGGATGTGTCGTCGAGCGGTCGGTGACTATTGTTGTGCTTTCGCTTTGCGAAGAACCGTACCTGTTCATTCCGACAGGTTTTACGCCCAACGGCGACGGCAAAAACGATGCTTTCCGGGTGATGGGAAACAACATTGATGAAGTGTATTTGGCAGTTTACAACCGCTGGGGCGAGCAGCTTTTTGAAACGGAAACGCCCGGCGAGGGTTGGGATGGGACGTTTGGCGGGAAGGCGATGCCGCCGGATGTGTTCGGTTTTTATGTCAAGGTGAAGTGCTTCGGCGGGCTGGAGTTTGTGAAGAAAGGGAATGTGACGCTGTTGCGCTGAAAAAGATGCCCCTTTATCCGCTGCAATGAAGGGTCATCTTTCATTTTCGATGGGCCAATTTGAGGCTGTCTCATAAGTCGCACTGAGTCGCTTGCGTGTCGCTTTGTCATTCTCGC
>CAZHLB010000681.1:0-4101 GCA_964533005.1 uncultured Saprospiraceae bacterium | reverse complement strand
ATCAGCGCCGCCTCGGTTTCGTGTTTTGGCGGCAGCAACGGCGGTGCCCAAGTGACGGTGCAAAACGCTGACCCGGCTGATTTTACCTATCTATGGAATGACTCAGGCAACTCGACCAGTCAAGGCATTTTCAACCTTACCGCCGGAACGTACAGCGTGACCGTGACCGATGCCAACGGCTGCACCTCCTCCGGCTCGACGGTTATTTCGCAGCCTCCGGTGCTGGTTTTGACGATGGAAGCTGACAGTGCTTCCTGCTCCGGCAGCAGCGACGGCACGGCGAGCGTGAGCGTCACGGGCGGCGTGGCGTTTGGAAATGGCGACTATCTCTACGTTTGGAATGCGCCCGGCAACCCGGCGGTGAGCGCCCTCGACGACGTTTCACCGGGCATTTATTCGGTGACAGTGACGGACGCAAATAGCTGTACTGCAACGGGTTCGGTTGAAATTGGCGCTCCGCCAAAGTTGACTATCGCCGCTTCGGTGGAAGATGCGACTTGCGTGGCAGCAGCGAATGGCGGCGCATTTGCCCTGGCTTCGGGCGGGGTTTTGCCTTTCCAATTTTTGTGGAATGACCCGGCGGCGCAGGCTTCGGCGGATGCGCATGGACTTGTGCCGGGCACGTACACTGTCACCGTGACCGATGCAAATGGTTGCACGGCGACTGCTTCGGCGACGGTGGAGGAAGCGCCGAGTTTTTCGATTTCAACCACCGCTCAAAACGTGCTTTGTTTTGGTGAAAACAATGGCAGCGCTTTTGTTTCCGTGTTCGGAACTCCGTTGGGCGGCGGCGTCAGCTACCTTTGGAATGACCCGACGGCTTCGACCGGAGCGGTTGTAAATACCTTAGCGCCAGGCGTTTACGGCGTGACGGTGACGGATGGCTTGGGCTGTTCGCAAGCAACTTCCGTCGGCATAACCGAGCCGCCGCTGCTTGTTTTGACCATTGGCAAGGCAGACGTTTTGTGCGAAAACGACACCGACGGCTCCGTGATTGGGTTGCCTTTGGGCGGCGTTCAACCTTATTTTTTTGAATGGCAAAACGGTGCGCAAAGCTCCATCCAGAACAACCTACCCACAGGAAATTACGCCCTGACCGTCACCGACGACAACGGCTGCACGGCTTCCGACTCGACCGACATCGTTTTCACCTCGACCCTGAGCCTGACCACTTTTGCCAACGAAACCACCTGCGCCGACGGCAACGACGGCTCGGCTTCGGCACTCGGCATCGGCGGCGGTTCGTCAGATTACACCTACGATTGGAGCAACGGCGCAACGAGTGCAATGATTGAAAATCTCAACCCCGGCACTTATTTCGTCACGGTCACCGGGGGCGATGGGTGCATGGTTTCGGATTCGGCAGTGGTTAATTCGCCGCCGCTTTTGACTTGCCAAACGCAGCTTGTTTCTGCCATATCAACCTATAATGGCAGCGATGGAATGGCTGCGGTAATTGCGGGGGGAGGCGTTGCGCCATATTCCTATATTTGGACAAATGGCAGCACAAATGAATTAGCGGAGGATTTAAATGCAGGCACACATAGTGTCACCGTGACCGATGCAAATGGCTGCAATTGCGTCACGCATATCTCATTAAAAAACCCTTCTAAAATCGGCAATTTCATCTGGAATGATTTAAATCAAAATGGCATCCAGGAAGCGGGAGAGCCTGGAATTGCAGGTGTTTCCGTTCAATTAATTGGCACGACCGGCACTGGGAATAGTGTGAATATGAGCACCATATCCGACGCCTCCGGCTATTATTATTTCGATGGTTTGGAACATGGTTTTTATCAGTGCGCATATTCATTATTGCCCAATTATTTATTCACCGCTCAAAATATAGGCAGTGATGCTTATGACAGCGATGTAAATCCAAATACTGGTTCCACCGGGCAGTTTTTGCTTGGCATATCTTATTATGACCAAAATTGGGATTGCGGCATGATTGCGCTGGATGAAAAAGTCAACATTGGCGATTACGTCTGGCTCGACTTCAACCACGACGGCATTCAAGACCCGACCGAAGCTGGCGTGGAAGGTTTTCAAGTGCGGCTGCTTTCGATGCCGGGAGCGGTGCAGATGGCGACGACGACGACCAATTTTTTGGGCAAATATTATTTCCAGGACGTGTTGCCGGGCAATTACGTGGTGGAATTCATGCCGGGCAGCCTGCTGCCGGGCAGCGTGTTTTCGCCCAAAAATCAAGGTGCAAACGACGCCTTCGACAGCGACGCAAACGCTGGCACCGGCAGAACCGACGTGTTCCAGGTTTTTCCATACACGCTTGATAATCTGACGATTGACTGCGGCATTTTGAAAGAATGCGACAACGTGACGGACGGCGGTTTGATTGGTTTCGACGAAGACCTCTGCGGCATCGGCGCCGACCCGGAAGAAATCATCAGCATAGGCGACCCGGTCGGCGGCTTCGGCGTGATTGAATATTTGTGGATGCAAAGCAACGTCCCTGTTTGGAACGGGCCCGGCGACCCGAATTGGCAGCCCATCCCCAACTCCAATTCGGCGAGCTACGACTCCGCACCCATCACACAATCAACGTACTACATCCGTTGCAGCCGCCGTCTGGGTTGCGACGATTACGTTGGCGAGAGCAATATCGTGGCGAAAATCGTAGTGCCGTTCCCGCTGACGCAAATCATAGACGAGCCGGAGGAGCTTTGCAAATTTGAAAATGGCAGGTTCGAGGCGGCGATTGCAGGTGGCGGCGCAACTTATGCCTGGAATTTTGGCGGCGGCGCAACGCCAATTTCGGCAAGCACGAGGGTCGTGGATGCCGTCAGTTGGGCAACGCCCGGCACGAAACTGGCGACGCTGACGGTCACCCGATTCGGCTGTTCGTTTTCGGCGCAGACGTTCATCCAGGTGAATGATTGCGGCATGCCCATCATCGTGATTGACGATTTGCAGGCGGAAATGGCGACGGACGGGCAGGTGCATTTGAGTTGGTCGGGCAGCGGGAATGCGGAAGGTGTGATCTTTTTTGTGCAACGCTCGGAAGACGGCGCTGCCTTCGACAAACTGGGCGCTTTGACTGCTGAGGCGGAGAATCAAAATCCTGATTTTCAATTCATTGACGCAAAACCTCGCCTCGGCGAAAATCAATACCGCATCAAATTCCGCCACCTGACGGAAGGCTGGGAGGGCTTTTCAAACATTGCGACAGCGCATTTTCAGCCTGAAAATGTGGGGCTTGTTTCGGCTTATCCGAATCCGACGAGCGGCAATTTCACCATTGAATTGCTCCAACCCGGCGACGAACCGGCGGCGGTTGAAATCACGGATGCCTTCGGAAAACCTGTCTTGAACCAGGCGTTGCTCGCCAAGCAGGAAAAGCTGGAACTTGACTTGCGCAGCTTGCCGACGGGCGTTTATTTGGTGAAAGTGAAGCAGGCAGGCTACCGGGAGCAGGTGCGGCGGCTGGTAAAGATTGAGTAGCCGCAGAAATGTCATCTGAAAAAAAATTTCATTTTTTTTCAGATGACATTTCTTGCCCGACAAAAAGGCAAAAGCGACAGCAGCCGCTTTTGCCTTTTTGTTTTTTGCCACTTTTGCACCCTGTTTGAACTAGGATAACTGGGATAGAGAAGGATGAATAGGATTGGGACGTGCCGACATCCCAATCCTATTCATCCTTCTCTATCCCAGTTATCCTAGTTCATAAATCAATGAAAATGAGTCTGGAAGAACGCATCAACGAAGACCTCAAAACCGCCATGAAAGCGGGCGACGAAGCTGGCAAACGCAGCATCCGGGGCATCAAAGCCCAAATCCTGCTGATGAAAACCGACGGTAGCGGGATGGAAATCACCGAGGAGCGGGAAATCAAAATGCTGCAAAAAATGGTCAAGCAGCGCCAGGAATCGCTGGAAATTTACCAGCAGCAAGGCAGGGAAGACCTCGCCAAAGTTGAGCGGGAGGAATTGGAAATCATCCGAAAATACCTGCCCCAGCAGATGAGCCAGGAAGAACTGGAAGCTCGTCTGCGCAGCATCATCGAAGCCACCGGCGCTACTTCCATGAAAGACATGGGCAAAGTGATTGGCACGGCAAACAAGGAACTGGCTGGGAAAGCGG
>CAZHLB010000680.1:0-4123 GCA_964533005.1 uncultured Saprospiraceae bacterium | reverse complement strand
TGAAAACGGGTTTTTGGTTTTTAAAAAATTAAATTTTTAACCCCCCAAAAATGCGTTTTTCCACCTGTCTGATTTTGGCTCGAAACTGAAAACATGAGCACGGTACTCGAAAAAATAGCCAAAGAAATCACCCCCAACCTTGACGCCCGCAACCACGTCCGAGGCAAATCCATCTACGTGGACGACATCCCCGTGCGCCAGGGAACGCTCTTCGCCAAAGTCTTCGACTCGCCCGTTGCGCACGGAAAAATCACCCGGCTCGACCTTTCGCAAGCCGAAAACCTGCCCGGCGTCATTCAAATTTTCACCGAAAAAGACATTCCCGGAGAAAACCAAATCGGCGGCATCATCCCCGACGAGCCGCTGCTGGCGGAGGGTGAAGTGCATTTTCAAGGGCAGCCAATCGCCCTCGTTGTCGCTGAAACAGAGGCGATTGCGACAGAAGCGGTTAAAAAAATAACGGTGGAAATTGACCCGCTTCCCATCATTACCGACCCTCGAATTGCAGCTGAAAATGGCGAGCTTTTTTTCCCACCCCGCATTTTTCGGATAGGCGATTCGCAGGTGGTTTTTGTCAATTGCAAATACGTTTTTGAGGGCAAAGCCGAGACCAATGGGCAGGAACATTTGTACATCGAAACGCAGGGAGCTTACGCTTATCCCGTTGAAAATGAAGGCATTCATATCTTTTCTTCGACGCAGGGGCCTACTGCCGTGCAGCGAACTGCCGCCCGTGTTTTGGGCATTTCAATGAATAAAATCGAGGTGGAAGTCACCCGTCTGGGCGGCGGTTTTGGCGGAAAGGAAGACCAGGCTTCGACCTGGGGTGTGTTTGCAGCGTTGGCTGCATATCATTTGCAACGTCCAGTTAAATGCGTTTTGCATCGGCTGGAAGATATGCGCATGACCGGCAAACGCAATCCATATTCTTCCGATTATAAAATAGGGCTGGACGAAAACTTAAATATCATAGCTTATGAAACCATATTTTTTCAAAATTCCGGCGCTGCCGCCGACCTCTCGCCTGCCGTTCTCGACCGCACACTTTTTCATACGACGAACAGCTATTTTATTCCAAACGTGACCGCTACGGGCTATAGTTGCCGCACGAATTTGCCGCCGAATACGGCATTTCGGGGCTTTGGCGGGCCCCAAGGTATGTTTGTAATTGAAGCAGCCATTCATCATGCCGCCCGTGAATTGGACGTGGATGCCTCCATAATTCAGCAAAAAAACCTGCTAAAAAAGGGCGATGAATTTCCCTACGGGCAACTTGCAGGCGGCGACGAGGCTTGGCTTTGCTGGCAGGAAGCGGTCGAGCGATATGATTTAGAAAGTATTCGGGAAGATATCCACCGCTTCAATATGGAGCATGAATATGTCAAAAAAGGCTTGGCGCTCATGCCAATATGTTTCGGCATATCCTTCACAAATACGAGCATGAATCAGGCTCGTGCGCTTGTTCACGTATATTCGGACGGCAGCGTTGGCGTGAGTACTGGGGCGGTGGAAATGGGACAGGGCGTGAATATGAAGATGCTGCAAGTGGCGGCGAAAACCTTCGGTATTCCAATCGAAAAAGTGAAGCTGGAAACGACCAATACGAGCCGGGTGGCAAATACTTCGCCCTCGGCTGCCAGTTCGACGGCGGATTTGAATGGGAAGGCGCTCGAAGATGCTTGTTTGCAAATCCTTCGACGGCTTGAAACGGTGGCTGCGGGTTTGGTCGGTAGCACACCGTTCACGGTGTCATGGGGTGCGCCGTTTACGGCGGACGGCGGCGTGAACGCCGCACCCCAAAACAGCCTGAAGGCTGTGCTACCGGGGAACGGCGCAAGCATTGAAATCAAGGACGGAAGAGTCTTTTTCGGCGGCTCGCCGACCGATTTAACTTGGGATGAATTAATCAAAACCGCCTTTTTACAGCGCATTAATTTGAGCGCAAAAGGACATTATGCAACGCCGGAAATTCATTTCAACAGAGACATAAATAAAGGACATCCTTTCGCATATCATGTTTTCGGAACGGCAATTATTATTGCCACAATTGACTGCATCCGAGGCACTTACAAGTTCGATGCGGTGAAAGTCGTGCATGATTTCGGCGCAAGCATGAATCGTCAGATTGACCTGGGGCAAGCGGAAGGCGGCATCGTTCAAGGCATTGGCTGGATGACTTGCGAGGAATTGATTTACAATGAAAAAGGACGCTTGCTGTCCAATTCCTTGTCCAATTATAAAGTGCCTGATATTTACGCTGCGCCGAAAGAAATAGCCATTCATTTTTTAAAAACGGATGGCGTGGAGCGAGCGATTTTTCACTCGAAGGCAGTCGGCGAGCCGCCTTTGTTGTACGGCATTGGAGCATATTTTGCGCTTTGGAATGCAATGGCTGCATTTAATCCGAAAGTAAAACCCGGCGAATATGCTGCACCGATGACGCCGGAACGTGTACTGATGGGTTTGTACGATGAAACGAATATTGCCTCATGAAATCAATATGGCAATTCTTGCAGCAAAAAATACAGGCTGAAATTCCCTGCATATTTTTAATTGTCGTCGAAAGCGAAGGCAGCAGCCCCGGCAGGCAAGGCTTCAAAATGGCAGTCGCCGCCGACGGCGAACTTTTTGGCAGCATCGGCGGCGGAATCATGGAGCATAAATTGGTGGAATTGGCGAGGGATATGCTCGAAAAAGGCGAGCAAAATATCCTCCTGAAAGAGCAAATTCACGATAAAAAAAGCCCTGTAAATCAGTCTGGAATGATATGCTCCGGGCGGCAAATGGTGGCGATTTTGCCAATTAATGAAGCAGGAAAAATTTCGCTCAAAAACATCTTCGCTGCTCTTGAAAATGACCAAACTGGAATATTGACACTCTCGCCCGGCGGCATTCTCTTCGATGTAAATGCCAGTATTTCCAAACCCCACTCACCTTTCCGAAAGTTTCAAACTTTCGGAAAGGTTACTCCTTCCGATGCAGAATGGGTTTATCAGGAAAGTGTGCCTTTTCAGCAAATTGTCCACCTCATTGGCGGCGGTCATGTCGGGCTGGCAGCCTCGCAATTGCTGGCGCTGCTGGGTTTTTACGTGAAAATATATGACGACCGGCAGGATTTAAATACGCTGGCGCAAAACGTATTTGCTCATGAAAAAATAATAACGGACTATGAAAATATAGGCGAATTGATTTTAGAAAACAGCCAGGAATATGTGATAATTATGAGCTTCACCTACCGCACGGACAAGCTGGTTTTGAAGCAATTATTGGGCAGGCAATATTATTATTTAGGCATGATGGGCAGCGCAGAAAAGGTCAGGCAATTATTTGAGGAATTAGAAATGGAAGGCTTTTCAAAAGCAGATTTGGTGCAGGTTCACACCCCGGTGGGATTGCCGATTTTTAGCAAAACGCCAATGGAAATTGCGGTAAGCGTGGCGGCGGAAATCATTTTGATGAAGAACCGAAACTGATTTTTCTTGACACTGAATTCACTGATTTGACTGAATTTTACTGCCTAATAATTCAGTGAAAATCAGTCAAATCAGTGAATTCAGTGTCAAATCAAAGTCCTAAATTTCTTGAAATAAGGTTCTTCTTGTACGTCTCGATATTCACCTTATGCGCATCATAAGTCACCGCAAAAAGATGTAGTCCCGACCCGTCGCCGAGCGACACAAAAAACAGGTAATCATGCTTTTCCGCATTCAGCGTCGCATCCAAAGTTTTGACGGAAGCCATGCTGATGGGCCCCGGCGGCAAACCCGGATACATGTATGTATTGTACGGCGAATCGAGCGACTTATATTTTGCCAAATCCCTCGCCTCCCAATCACGGGAAGCAAACACGAGTGTCGGGTCAGCTTGCAGTGGCATTCTTATTTTATAGCGATTATAATAGACGCCGGCAATGCGTGATTTTTCGCTGTCGGCATTGGTTTCTCGTTCGACAATGCTGGCAAGCGCATAAACTTGTTCTTTCGTCAAGCCGAGAGTTGCGGCTTTGGCTTCCCGGTTTTCTTTTTGCCAAAAGGCAGCATTTTCCTTGAGCATCCTGTCCAAAAACTTCCGGGCGGATGTGTTCCAGTATATTTCATAAGTATTCGGAATAAAAAGCGAGAGT
>CAZHLB010000679.1:0-4130 GCA_964533005.1 uncultured Saprospiraceae bacterium | reverse complement strand
GCGAGAATGACAAAGCGACACGCAAGCGACTCAGTGCGACTTATGAGACAGCCTCTGGAAAGGCTTTTCATGACGGCGACGAAATCGTGCTTTCGTGCTTTCGTCTTTTCGTTCTTTCTTTCTTTCGTTAAATATCGGCGACTCTCCGCACCAGCCTCACTCCTTAATAATCTGCTTCAAACAAAGCAATTGATTACCCGCCTTTTCCACCAATAAAAAATGCAGCCCCGGGTTGAGGGCGTCCAGGCTGATGGTCACCGGGGCGCTCATTCCGGTCAAATTCAGCACCTCCTGCCCGTTGATGTCCAGCACCCGGAGGTTGAAATTGGCAAGGTCGCCATTGATGGTCACGTAATCCGGCGTAGGGTTGGGGTACAGTTCGATGGAGCTGACCGTCAGTTCCACGTAGCTCGGAAAAGGCACGTGCTCGTAGCAACCGACGTCGAAAGCAGCGCCGAGCGGTCGGGGCGTTCCGTCCAAATCAACGTCCACGAAGTTGCTCACGGCGGCAGTGCCTGTATCAATGGCTTGCGAGTTGTCGGCGAGGTGGTAATCGACGTTGGCAGGGTCTTCAAAAATGTCGGCGAGCGGGTCGGCGAGTTGAGAATGGGTGTCGAAACCCAGCGCCTGCCACTGCGCCAGCGGGATGGCAGAGCCGTCGCCGGAGGCGCTCGTTTTATCGTGCAGAATGTTGTAATCGCTGAAAAACTGCGCCGTGTCCTCGACGGCGATGCAGCCTCGCCAGGCGTGAAAATTCAGGATGATATTGTTGTAAATCACCGTGTTGAGGTGGGCGTCGTCCCGCACCAAAATGCCCCAGCGACCGTCGGTCGGCACGATGATGGTGTTGTTGAAAATCTTCGCTCCCTGCGTCGAAATCGCCCCGTCTTGCTGGAACAGCGCAATGCCCTGGGCATTGTGGTTGTCGAAAATCAGGTTGTTGAAAATCAGCGGGTTGAGCAGCCCGTCCATGTTGATGCCGGCGGCAAGCCCGTTTTCGTAAATGAGGTTGCCATAGACCTGCGCATCGGAAATGATGCCGTCGCCCCCGGCGCTGAGGTCGCCGTTGAAATGCAAGCCCGTGTTGTTGTTGCCGTAGCAAGTGTTGAACCGGACGATGGGGCGGTCGGAACTGTTGGAAACGTAGATGCCATGCTCGTCCACCGAGTTGGTGCAGACGTTGTGCTCAATCAAAATATCGTCGGTGAAGCCGGTGAAAATGCCCCGCTCGGCATTGCTGTCGCAACTGCAATTCCGCACCTCGCAAAAGTCGGCATTGACCAGCCGGACGCCGTTTCCATTGCCCGGCATCCCGTTCACGATGAAGCCGTCCACGGTGACGTAATCAGCATTTTCGATGTTGATGCCGTCGTTGCGGATGGGCCCGCTTTGATTGATGAGCGCATTCGAGCCGATGGTTTGAAACACGACCCGGTTGGCGCCAGTCCCGTTTTTATTCCTGAAATCGAAACCGGCGTAAGTGCCGTCCGCCACGAGCACGGTGTCGCCAGCCACCGCAACGTCGGCTCCTTTTTGGAGGGTGAGAAATGCCTGGGGGAGGGAAAGTCCCGAGTTGGAATTGTTTCCGGCGTTGGAAACATAGTAGGTGGCGGCGGAAAGTTGGGCGGCGGCGAGGAGCGGCAGGGCAATCAGCAGATGGGTAAAGCAGCGCATGTCAAATTCGTTTTTACGTGAAGCAATCGGTTTTTCCTTTGAAAATGGAAAGGTCACAAGGCGAGGGATGGTTGGGTTGAGCGGCTCGGTGGGGGAGTTGGAGCACACCTTTCCGAAAGTTTGGAACTTTCGGAAAGGTTGGTTCGCTGATGACGAAAACGTGCATTCGTTATTTCGTGCTTTCGTTATCGAGACCCAGACCTGTCAGCACTTGAAGTGCTGACAGGTCTATTTCTTTGCCAAATCCTTTGTCCGCCGTATCATTGCCTCGGCAAGAAAAAACGAAATCGTTCTTTCGTTCTTTCGTTATTTTCTTCTCAATCACTCATCACCAATCACCAGTCACCAATGGCAACAGTCATCGGAGTCATTTCCCAAAAAGGCGGCGTCGGCAAAAGCACCATCGCCCGCCTCGTCGCCGTCAATTACGCCGCCAGCGAATGGTCGGTCAAAATCGCTGACATGGACTTGTCGCAAGGCACCTGCACCAGTTGGAACCGCCGCCGCCTGCAAAACAACATCGAGCCGAGGCTCTACGTCGAGCAGTTTTCCAACGTGCCGGATGCGTTGAAAAACAGCGACCGCTACGACCTCGTCGTCTTCGACGGAGCGCCCCACTCCACCAGCAAGACGCTCGAAATAGCCAAAGCGAGCCACTTGTCCATCCTGCCCACCGGCGTCGCCCTCGACGACCTGGAGCCGACCATCCGCCTGGCGCACGAACTGAAAAAGGCAGGCATCCCGCCGGAAAAAATCGCCATCGCCCTTACCCGCATCGGCAACAGCGAGACCGAATTGGCGGAAGGCATCGAGTACGTTCGCACGAGCGGCTACCACTTGCTGGACGGGGTGATGTTTGAAAAAACCGCCATCCGCCGAGCCAGCGATGAAGGCAGGTGCGCGAGCGAAACGCCGTTCAAAACCATCAATGAAAAGGTAGATGTGCTGGTGCAAAGCATCGTGAACCGGATGGATGTTTTGCAGAAGAAGAAGAAAAAATAAGGTAGGACGATTTCGTTATTTCGTTAAATCTTTGCAGCAAACTTGAAAAGTTTAGAAGGTTTAGGAAGGTTTAGGAGGTTTAATTTTAAACCTCCTAAACCTTCCTAAACCTTCTAAACCTAAATCCAACATGGCAAAAATCAGCAAGCCCGCCGCCAACCGCAAAGGCGCTCCGCCGCCGCCGGAGGAAACCCGCCGCAATCTTAGTCGCAGCGCCGACGGTGACCCGACTGCGCTCAATTTCAAAGTCCCGGCAGAGTTCAAACGGGAGTTCAAAACCTACGCAACGCAGATGGATATCAGCATGGTGCAATTGCTCATGGAATGTTTCCAGGCGTATAAAAGTACTCGGTGACGAAAGCGTTAAATAACGAAAGGACGAATTCTTTTCGAGATTTTAAACACCTCAAATTTGATGTGATTAAAACTGGGCGGAAGAATTCGCAACCTCGCAAAAGATGAGCAAAAACAAACTCGAAGTCGAAGGCTTGGTCATCCGGGTGCAGCAACTCGAAGACCAGCACTGGCTTTCCATGACCGACATCGCCAAAAAAGTGGACGTCCGCTCGGAAATCGTCATTCAAAACTGGCTGCGAAACGCGGGCACCCTGGACTTCCTGCGGGAGTGGGAAGACCTGTTCAACCCCGATTTTAATCACCTCAATTTTGATGTCATTAGAAGCCAGGCAGGCAAAGTCGGGTTCGTGATGACGCCCAAGCGTTGGACGGAAATGACCAACGCTATCGGCATCCGCAGCGAAGCCGGGCGCTACGGCGGCACTTACGCACACAAGGATATTGCCATCGAATTCGGCTCGGCAGTCAGCGCACGGTTCAAGCTGTTTTTGATTCGGGAATTCGACCGGCTGAAAGAGGAAGAAGCCAAAAAATTGAAGGAAGGCTGGGACGTGAAGCGCCTGCTGGCGAAGGTGAATTATCAAATCCACACCGAAGCCGTGCGCTCGTTCTTAGTGCAGCCGAAAGACATCCGAGCCAAGGAGCAGGGCATCGTTTACGCCAGTGAAGCGGACTTACTCAACGTCGCCGTTTTTGGCATGACCGCCCGGCAGTGGCGGGAACAACACCCCGACGCCACCGGAAACCTTCGTGACCAGGCAAAAGTGGAAGAATTGGTCGTGCTTGCGAACCTGGAAAGCCTGAACGCCAAGCTGCTCGAATGGGATTGCGACCAGGAAATGCGGGTGGATATTTTGAATGAAACGGCTCGCAAGGAGTTGGAAATCTTGAAAAGCAACAAGGCTTTGAAAGCACTCAAAAAATAGCCGGTTTGTGCCGCCGGACTGCTACCCGGCAACATGAACCGTCGAAAAAGAATTCTTTAAATCTTCCTTTCGTTCTTTCGTTAATTCGTTCTTTCTTTAACCTTAATCTGGCGAAGCCAGAACCTAAGTCGAGCGAAAAGCTGACAGGTGCGATTTGGATGTTGAAGTTGA
>CAZHLB010000678.1:0-4131 GCA_964533005.1 uncultured Saprospiraceae bacterium | reverse complement strand
ATTTTCAATTTTTCAACGGCAACATCCAAAAACCACCTGTCAGCTTTGGGCTCGAGTTTTCAACCCCTACCTTCCGACAAGCACCAACTTTCCGGTTCGAACGTCCCCTGCCATCGCCAGCCGGAAAAAATACGTCCCTGCTCCCGCCAACTCTTCCGCCTTGATTTTCAACTCATTCCATCCCGCCGGGAAGTTTCCCTGCACCGTTTTGACTTGCCGGCCGGCGGCGTCAAAAACGGTCAGGGTCGCTTCCTGCGGCTGCGGCAAATCGAAGCCGACAGCAGTGCTCTCGCTGAATGGGTTGGGAATTATCGTGATGGGTGATTGGTGATTGGTGATGGGTGATTGGGTGAAATCAAGGTTCACGCCGAGCAATTCGCCGTTGTCGTGGTAGGCTTCGGCGGCGGTGTAGTCGCTGCTGATGTGCAGGTTTTGAGAGAGGGCACCGCTGGTTTTTGGCTGGAAAATCAGGCGGAACAGCACGGCGTCGTCAGGCAAACTGACGGGCTGAAAATCATTCCACGAAGTGGTCAGGATGCCTTCGTCGAGGAAGCGGAAGCCGAAATTGTGCTCGCTCACCGATGCCAATTCCCCTTTTTCCAGGCGCAAAAAATCGAGAGCGGCAGGGTCGAAATGCAGGGTGAACTGGTAGCCCACGATGGCTTTGAAATTCTTCACCGTGAAATCCACTGCCTGCTCCCTGCCTTGCTCGAAGTGTGTGTCAGCTACCGAAATTTGGAGCGGTTCACCGCTCCTGTCTTCATTTGATTGGGCGAACTCATTGGGCTGTGCGCTGTCGTTCACGTCCCCGACTTTGATGCCGATGAAGTTGACACTCAACATGTTGCCGCTCAAATTATTGATATTGTAAACCTCCGGGAATGCCTCGGCGAGCGGGTTGGCGGGGTTCTGAAAATCATACCCGGCGTCCACGAAGCGCCAGCTTTTGTTGTTCGGAAACTCTTCCGTCACGTGCAGGATGGCTTTTTGCATAGCGACCAAATCGGTCGTCGTCACCGCACCGGAATGGTTCACGTCGGCGGCGATGATTTTGTACGGCGTGGTCAAAAATTCCATCGCAAGGATATGCCTGCGAATGAGCAGGATGTCCCAGGTGGTGACGCCGTTGAGCAGCAGCGTGTCTTTTTCCGCCGAAACCGTGTAGTCGTTGCCAAGCTGGAGGGCGGCAAAGCTGAAATTGCCACCTGCATCAGTCATCGCTGGCGGGCTGACGCCGTCGTTGACACTCACCTGTACATCTGCCATGTTTTCCCCCATTTCGTTGGTCACCGCACCGCCGACGCTGGCGAATTGAGCGCCGCTGCACCAGCCCATGTTGTCTTGCAAATTCAGGATGGTTTCGCAAAAATCCTTGTTGCCGCTGGCGTCGGAGACCCAGATTTGAAGGGTGTTTTGACCCACGTCTTCGCAATCGAAGACCCGGTTCGGCTCGTTGGCAGTTCCCGAAAAAGAGAAGTTGAGCAGGCTGTTGCAGTTGTCGCTGCTGTTGTCGTCGAAGTCACTCGCCCAAAGCTCAATCATACCGCCGTCAATGATGCCGTCGCCGTCCGAGTCGTTGGGCATGATTTCCACGTTGATGCCAGCTTTGCAATACGGCGTCGGCGGCTTGTCGTCAACGACCGTGAATTGCAGCGAACAGGTGGCGGTGTTGTTGCAGCCATCCGAGACCGTGTAATTGGCAGTGTACGTGCCCGGATTCACATTTGGAAAGGGCCCGTAGCCATTGCCTAACGGGCTGCTCACGCTGACCGTGATGTTCGGGCTGCAATCTTGAATGATGCCGATGGCAGGCAGGGTCACGGTCGCCTTGCAATTTGCGGCGACGCCGACCGTGAAATTGGCGGGACAAGTGAAAACCGGCGGCTGGTTGTCGGTCACGGTGATGTATTGCGCCTGCTGCCAGATGCCCGTCGAGCCGCCGTTGTAGGTACACCAATTGATGACTTTCCAGGTGCGCTTGATTTGAAAACAAGCCTGCCCGGCGACGGTGAAAATCTGGTCGGTGTGGCTGGTCGCCATCATTTCGCAGTCCGCAACGACGACCGGGTAGTTGTAAGGCGCAGGCAGGTTTGCCGGGTCGAGCGAGGCGATGCTGACGCAACTTGGCGCAGCGTAATTGGGTGGAAAAGTGATGAGTGGCGGCGTGTTGTCGGTCAGGGTGATGGTGTGCGAGCAGGTGCTTGAATTGCCGTTCACGTCCGTCGCCGTCCAGACCCGGACGATGAAGCCAACGTTGCACAGGTTGACGCTTTCGATGTCGTCGTGAATCAAACTTTCCAAACCGCAAGGCTCGACGACGGTCGGCTGACCTGTCAAAATCAGGTTGTCGGGGTCTTCCGTGCAATGAATGCTCACGTTGCCGGGGCAGGTCATCAGCGGCGGCGTTTTGTCGTCCACGTGGACGATGACCATGCAGGAATTGGTGTTGCCCGCCTGGTCGCTGGCTCGCATTTCCACCGTGATGTCTTCGCCGACGTCGTCGCAGCAAAATTTGACGGTTGGGGCAAAAACAGGCTGCGTTCCGCAGGCAGATTCCATGCGCCGGACGGCGAGGGTGACGGCGGTGCAGTTGTCGTAAGTTCCATCGTCAAAAGTTTGGGCGAACACGAGGGCGACGCCGCTGCTGTTCAGCGTGACGGTGGTGAATTCATCACAAATCACCGTCGGCGCATTTTGGTCGGTGACCGTCAGTTTCGTCGTGCAGGTGGCAGTGTTTCCGCAGTTGTCGGTCACGTTGTACTGAACCGTGTACATGCCGGGATTGACGTTGAAAATCATCCCGCCGTTGCCATTGACCAAGCCAACCGGGGTGTTCATCGTGGTCGTGAAAGTCGTCGAACAATCGTCGGTGATGCCTACCTGGGGCATCAACACGTCTGCTTTGCAGGCGACGGAACTGGTCGTTCCGGCAGTAAAATCAGGCGGGCAAACGAGGGTCGGCTTCTTCGTATCCTTCACGGCGATGACCTGCGTGTGGTGCAAAATCTGGCTCGTACACCAAAGCACGACCGTCCAGGTGCGCAGGATTTTATAGCTGTTTTGGCATTGCGGCAGCACCTGGTCGGAGTGGGTGACGGACATGTTGCAATAGCCAATGCCATTCGGAATCGGCTGCCCGCCAATGCTTGGGCTGCCCGTATTTGCAGGCGAAGTGTTCGGATTGACACAATCGAGTGCGGGCCCCGTGATGCCGTCCCGGTTCGGCGGAAAAACCACGTCCCCGGCGGCAGGTTTGGCGATGCTGATGATTTGCTGGCAAGCGTCGTAGTTGCCATGCACGTCGAGCGCCGACCAGGTGCGGGTGATGACGGCGGAAAAATCGCCCACGCAATTATTGACCTGCACCGCATCGGTGAAGCTGGTGTCGAAAATGGAGCAGTCGGTGATGATGGGAATGCCGGTGATGGAGGTATCGGGCGCAACGGTGCAGGCAAGGGTGTCGTTGGGCGGGCAGGTGAGTTGCGGCGGCAAGTTGTCCACGACCTGAATCATGCTCCAGCAAGAATTGCCGGTGGCGATGTGCTTCACAATCACGGTCAAAGTCTGCCCGATTTCATCTGAAGTAACGACCGGACTGGTCGGAATGGGCCCGCCGAAGGGAGCAAACACGGTGACGGTGAAAGCCGTGTCGCCGTTGGGATTACAGGCGTTGGTGTTGCCATAGTTTTCCAGCACCATGTCGGGCAAAATTTCCGCATGACATTCATCGGGCAATGCCACGCTGAGGAGGTTGTTGCAAGCCATGGAGCAGTACGGCTGGGCTTTCAAAAAGGTCAGCGCCACGAGGAAGCAGGTGAAGAGAGCCAACGCTCCCATTCGCGTCGAGTTCGTCGTCTTCATCACGAACAGCGACCACAGCGTGAAGATCGCCAGCATCACGGTGCCGGGGTTGATGAGCGTGATCACGATCTGGGGAATCTCCGGCGACCACGTTCGCAGCCAGCCGTAGTTCACCGTGAAGATCAACATGCTCACGACGACGGCGGCCGTGAAGATCGCGGTGTTCCAGCAGATTCGTGTTCCTTGTGGGCCGCTAAACCAGACACCGATGTCCTGCCGCTCGCGATCGAGATATGGCACGCACATCAGACCCAGCACCACGATCGCGGG
>CAZHLB010000677.1:0-4132 GCA_964533005.1 uncultured Saprospiraceae bacterium | reverse complement strand
CGACGCGCGCGAGGACACCGTGGGTCTCGAGGACGGCCTTCACGAGTCGTCCTCTTCGAACTCGTGGCTCTTCAGGGGGATCCCCAGGAGCTCGTGCACTTTTTTTTGGAACGCGATGATGAGCTCGGCCTTGGCCAGCTTCTTCTCGAGCTTCTTCTTCTCGCGCTCGAGCTGGAGCTCGCGCGCACTCGGCTTCGCCTCGGCGACCGGGCCGCGCTTCTTCCGAGCCAGTCCCCGCACGCCGTGCTCGCGCAGCTGCCGGCGCCATGCGACCAGGTGCGACGAGTACAGCGCCTCGCGCCGTAGCAGCGCGCCCACCTCGCCCGGAGCCCGACACGCGTCGGCCTCGCGCACGATGCGCTCCTTGTACTCCGCGGTGAACTGCCGGCGCCGCGCGCGCTCGGGGACCTCGGGATCGGGCTCAGCTCCCCGGGAGGGGGCCCCCCCCCATAGCACCCGGCCCCCCACCCCGGGGGCGGCAAACTCGATTTTGGGGGGGGGGGGCCACCCCAAATGTGTTTTTGGGGGGCACGGTAGCTTTCCCGGCGACGCTGATTTTACTCTGCTCCATCTGGTTCGGGCATTCGAGAATCATCATGCCGGATACTTTTGCCGTCTCGTTGTGCCTGGCGGGGCTGTATTTTGGGTTGAATTTTTTCCTCCCCAAAAACAGCCTTGCGCCTGCCGCCAACCTGCTTTTGTTCTTCCTTCTCGGCACGTTGGGGGCGCTCTGCAAACTGCCCACCGGGTTCATTTTCAGCCTGTTCCTGCTTCCGCTTTTTTCAAAAAAAATAGCCCTCCGCCGCAAGCTGTCCTTCCTCGTCGCAGGCGCTATCTTGCTGACAATCAACGGCTGGTGGTACTTCTACTGGCTGCCGCACCTGATTCAAACCTACGGCTACGAGCACTACCCGATGCGCCATTTCTGGCAAGGCGCCCGTGAAATTTTTGCCAACCTGCCCGAAATGGCGGAGCGGTTTTACATCAGCGGCTTGAAAAGCTACCTGGGATTTGGCTTGTACCTGGCGGGCGTCGTGCTGATTTTTTGGAAGAAAAACCGGCTGCTCATCGCCTCGTTTTTGCTGCTTTCGCTCACGTTTTTGGGATACATGTTCAAGGCGGGGTCGAGTTTTTACCACCACAATTATTACATCATTCCGTTTGCGCCGGTGATGGCGTTGCTGGCTGCTTTTGCCTTGCAACAAATCCCGAAGGCATGGTTGCGAAACCTGCTTTTGCTCGCAATCGCCGTCGAAGGCATTGCCAATCAGCAAGATGCGTTTCGAGTACCTAAAAAAGAATGGCAAAAGTTGAAGCTGGAAGCCATCGCCGACTCGGTCAGCCAGCGCAGCGATTTGGCGGCTTTTCACAACGAGGAAGCGAACCCGCAGGAGCTATATTTTGCGCATCGGAAAGGTTGGCTGGCGACGCAGGCGCAATTGAGCGACCCTGCTTTTCGGCGCTCGCTGCGGGAGAAGGGGTGCAGGTTTGTTTTTGTGAATAAGTTGAAATGGAATGGCGAACGGTTGGCGGAGGAGGTGGTGTTTGAGGATGAGAATTACTTTGTTTTTCGATTGAAAGCGGATGAGATTCAATAAAACAAGGAGTCAAGATATAGGACGGTACACTCGAATTAGCTTGCCATTTAAAGGTAATTGCGATAAAACTGCTTGCTGAATTCGCTTTGCAAATGCTTCATAATTAGCGTCATAAGTGCAAGCAACGATGCCGAAATGGTTCGGAATGGATTTGTGCAGTTTGAAAAAATCCTTGCGATTAAAAGTCAGAACTGCTCTTTTTTCTCGGAGCGCAAATTCCATCACTTGCTCGTCAGGAATGCGCTGGTTTGCGTTGCCTGCTTCTTTTGCAGTCAGCACGTCAAAGCCCAAATTGCGCAGGTGCTCAACCACTTGGAGGTCGAAATTTTCATTGCCGTAAAGTCGGGCTTCAATCATGCAACATTCTCGTTTTCAATGATTTCCTCGTCAATTTCATGCTTGTTGGCACGGTAGTAAGCCCAAGCATTGATGAGGTCTTCCGCCCGCAAGGAAGGGAATGATTTCAACAAATCGGACTCCGTTGCGCCTGCCTGCCGGGCTTCCACCAGTAGCCAAACCGGAATCCGGGTGCGTACGATGCATGCGCTGCCTCCACAAACACCAGGCGTTTTTTCGATGCCGGGAAAACGGTAATCCAGGTCGTCATGCACCCACCTCGCCACTTGCGCTTTTTCGCCGGGCGAAAGGTCTGCGAGCAATTCTTCTACTCTTTCCAAGACTTTCATGGCAGTTGATTTTGATTTTCAAAAGTAAACTGGTTTCGGAACATTCAGTTGCCTTTTGCCTCCACCTTCCGCCACCTTCCATAAAATTCAACGGGCTGCCACCTCTCAGCGACAGCCCGAATGTTGAATTGAAAACACCTTCTATCTTGTTTGGTGATATGGTGGTTTGGTGATTTGGTGAGTGAGACGTTGGACGTTTAACGTCCAACGTCTCGCCCACCAAATCACCAAATCACCATATCACTACCGCAGCACCGTGATGTTGCCCTTCTTGAAGTACTCCAGCCCACCGGGGCACTTCACGATCAGGTAAAAACCGTACACGTCGCCGCTAACGGTTACTCCCCGGAACGTGCCGTCCCAGCCTTCTTCCATGCTGCTCGTCTCGAAGACTTTTTCGCCCCAGCGGTCAAAAATCGCCAGGTGCATTTCCTCCACGTTGAAGCCTTCCAGCTTGAGCAGGTCGTTCGAGCCGTCGCCGTTGGGCGTGAAGGCGTTGGGGAGGAAAATGTACGGCTCGTCGCAGATGATGTCTTTGACTTTCACCTCGATTTCCTTGTCCTGGCTGCAAAGCGTCGCCTTGTCGGTCACTTTGACTTTGTAGGTCAGGGTGGCGGTCGGCGTGGCGACCGGGTTGGAAATGTCGGCGGCGCTCAGGCTCTCGGCGGGCGTCCATTCGTAGGTGTAGTTGCTGTTTTCGGTCACTTGCAACTGCGTGGATTTGCCTGCCCAGATTTCCTCCGGCTCGGCGGTGACGTCGAGCACAGCGGTGAATTCGGTGACTTTGATGAATAAGTTGCCTTCGCCCGTACAGCCCCAATCGTTGGTCAGCGTGACCGAGAAAGTGGTCCGGATGGCACCCTGTCCCGTCCTGTCCATACGGCCGGTGGGGGAGGAAGCCATAGCCCACGCCGCCTGAGGTTCCGGAAGGCAGAAGGCAGAAGGCGGGAAGGGTCCTTCTGGCTCGGGGTGATCCAAGACCAGACCGCTGTCGAGACATTGACACCCCGGGGGGCGAGGTCTACATTCATCCCAGACAATGCAATTGAACCGCAAAGGACGCCAAGCACGCAAAGAAGCCCTGAAATTTTCGGGTTCATAGTTGCCTGGGGATCTGGCCGAGATAAAGGTCTGAACGTTATGGCCAGAGGGTGTAGGGGGAGGCCGAGGCGGCCGGCCCGGCAGCAGGATCTGACGCCTCAGTGACGTCCGAGTCGGACTGCACTGGGGCGTTCGTGTTATTTCGCCCTGTTTTGTCCACCGGTCCGCCGCACGGTGAGGGCCATGCCGCGCGAACTGCTCAAGCGGATCATCGAGCAGGCCTCGGATTCCCTGGCGGGCAGGGTGTACCAGCGGATGCTGATGGATCGCCGCCCGCCACGAGGGCAACTGCCCCTCCGTGGGACAGCTCCAACCTGGGAGGACATCGTGGCTCACGCGATGGAGGAGGCAATCCTTACCCGGGAAGAGGCGGCCCGGCTTCTGGCAGAGGTGCGGGATGGCCGGCTCACCAGGGCTATCTTCGCAACCGTGAGATCATCGGGGAGGCGGGCGGCGAAGCGGACGCCAGATCGGACCGATGGCAGAGGGAAGAGCGTCTGGCAGGCACCCCCTGGAAAGGCAAGCACCGACCAACAGTCAGGGTGAGCTGCTCCCGGGTATTCCCGCAGGAAGATGGCACGCTCCTTGATATCGTGAGTGTCAGCGGGGGGATCTGATCGGAATCCGGCCGGAGGCTCGCGTGGCGCTTGAGTCGCAGCCTCTCACCCGAGAAGACAGCAGCCCTGTGGCGGACCGGTGTCCGTTCTTGAAACCGGCAATGGCGGACTGGCTCTGGCCCGTCGAGGG
>CAZHLB010000676.1:0-4133 GCA_964533005.1 uncultured Saprospiraceae bacterium | reverse complement strand
GGTCTATGTAATGGCTTATGGCAGGATTTACTAGGTGGCAACCACATCGTAAATCCTGCCATCAGCCATTCCATCGACAATCATGTAATCATGTAATCATCAATCATTTAATCCACCCCAGGTCGTCTCTTCATGGTAGGCTGAACTCAGGTTAACCTACTTGTTTGACTCCGAACTCAGGTTGTGCTTTGACCGCCCAAAGAAAAGCCCTTCGCATCCATCCCGGTGCGAAGGGCTTTGTTTTTTCAAGTCAGAAATGAGTGGCTGACTTGAAGTCAGCCGCTCACTGGCGCATCAAAGTTTCATAAACCGCAACGTCTCCCCACCCGGCATCCTCACGAAGAACATGCCCGAAGCAAAGTTGGAAACGTCAATCTGCCAGGCATTCATGCCTTTGGCGACGCTCGTGTTTTGCGTAAAGACGACGCTGCCCGTTTGGTCAACGACCACTAAATCAACGTCTTGCATCTCCACGCCGCTCAACATCTGCATCTGCACGGCGACTGACGCAGGCACCGGGAAAATGGCGGTTTTCGTGTCTTGCGGAGCGGCAAACAACAGCTTATCCTGCGGGTCGCCGGGCCCGCCGAACATCGGGTTGACCGTGATGACAGCTTCGTCATCCTCATTCGGGGTGGGCGGAACGCCGTTGCCGGGTGTGCTGTCGGGGTCGCCCTGGTTGCTGGTCAGCACCTGGAAGAAGTTCGTCAGGTCAACGTTGTCAACGAGCGGGAACAGCACCAAGTCGAGGCGGGCGGTGTCGCCGGGGGCGATGACGATGTTTTCCCAACGCTCGAAAAACAGGTTGTACTGCCCATGCGTAGCGAAGTTCGCCGTGTGAACCATGCCTTGCGGCAAGCCTGCCCGGATGGTCACGCCTGCTGCCGTGTCGGGACCGCTGTTCACGAGGAACACGTGGTAAAACACGTCCACGTAAATATCATAAGTGGGCAGGTCAACGGTGGCGGAGATGGACAGGTCGGCAGTAACGCCACCGAAAGGCGGCAAGGTCGGGTGCAGCACGGTGACGGCAGCTTCGTCGTCCTCATTCGGCGTCGGCGGTGTGCCGTTGCCGGGGGCGGAATCAACGTCGGGCTGGTCTTGCGTGAGCACCTGCACGAAGTTGGTAATATGGATGTCGTTTACCAGGGGGAACAGAACGAGGGTCAAAGTTCCCGTCTCGCCAGGCGCCAAAGTGCCGACGTCCCAACGCTCGAAAAAGAGGTTGTACGTGCCTTTGTTCGTGAAATTGGCGGTATGCACCATGCCCGTCGGCAAGCCCGCAGCGACCGTGACGCCGGTGGCTTCTTCCGTGCCTGCATTAGTGATGGTGATGGTGTAGTTCACGTCCACGTACTGAGCGTACTGCGTGACGTTGGCAGTGATATCCAGTTCAAGGTCAACGCCTTGCGAAACGGTCACGCTGTCCCGCTGGGCGGTGACAGTCGAAACTGCGCCCGGCGTCACGAGGCTACCATCGCTGGCGAGCACCCGCACGAAAAACGAGAAGGTTTGCCCAACGGCAATGCCCAGCGAATCGAGCAAGCTGTCAATGTTCGGAACTACGAAGGTGAAACTGGTGCTATCGCAAACGTTGAGCATGGCAACGCTGTCCAACAGGATACCGAGGGTATCCGTGAAAGCTGAATCAAGCGCAACTTGCAGGATATATACCAGCCTGTTGCCGTCGGGGTCGAAAGCAGGGTTCCACGTCACCGTGAAAGTGTTGCCGCTGCTGCCGCCGACGCCAATCGTGTCGCCCGGTGCAGGCGAAATCAGGAACGCTTCGTCCGTCGGGAAGGAGTTGGTTTCTTTCAAAACCTGCCCCCGGATTTCGCCGCCCGGGAGGGTGTCCGTATGCACGTTTGCGTAAAGATTTCCAGTCGAAAGCGCAGCAATCGCTGCCGAATCCAGGTTAAATTCATTGGCTTCCGCATCGTAAACGCCGCTAAAACCAGCCGAATCCACCACTGGAGTCAGCGGGAAAATGACGCCGCCATTTTGGCAAGCCGGAGCCATGTGAATATGCGAAGCGGAGTACGGCGAAGACAGGTCGTTGAAGCTGCCGTGAACGGTCAGGGTGTTGCCCCGAATTTCATATTTGAGGTCGCCGTGACCGCCGCTGGGGTTGGGCGGCACTTCGTTGATGCCCGTCAGCGTGGTCGTGAAATAGTGGGTTGCGAGCGGCATTTGCTGCCCCCTGATTTCGCCGCCGGGGAACGAATCGGTGTGAACGTTCACGTAGTAAATCCTGGCGAGCGTCGCCAAAATGAAGCTGTCGTTGACTTCAAATTCGTTGTCGTCCACTTCAAACGTGCCGCTAAATCCAGCCGAATCAGGGCTGGCGACCAATGGCTGCACCACGGGACCCGCCATGCCTGCATAGTTTGCATGGATGTGCGAACCGCCGTTGAAGGGGCTGATGAGATTGGCAAACGAACCGCTGAGGTAAGCTTCGTCGCCATTGATTTCCATGAGGGTCATGCCACCGCCGGTGGAATTGACCGTCGGCACTTCGCTTGCGCCGGAGAGCGGCGAGGCAAAATAAATGGTGGCTTGCGGCAGCAATTGCCCTCGTAATTCGCCCGATGGATTGGTCGAAGTATGCACATTGGAATAGTAGCGGCGGTCACGCAAGGCTGCGATTTGAGCGGAATCGAGCGTGAATTCATTGGCTTCCGGCTCGAAAATAGCGCCGAGGCTGTCCGCATCGAGCGAAGGCGTCAAGCCGAAAACGATGCCGCCAGTCTGACCTGCCAAGCCCACGTGGATGTGCGCCCCGCCTGCGATGGCGACGTTGAGCGGAGCGCCCAACGAATTGGCAGAGCCGCTGACGGTGAGTTTGTTGCCGTTCAATTCAGCTTTCAGGTCGCCGGTTGCGCCGGAATAAACTTCTGGAAATTCGTAAGCCGACGACATGAAGGAGTTGAAAATAGCGCCGGATTCCGGCGACAGTTGCCCCCGGATTTCGCCGCCAGGATAATTGTCGGAATGCACGTTGGCGTACATGCCCCGGTTGAAAAGGGCGTCTTGCAAAGAATCAGGGAACGGGAAGCAGTTAACGACTGCGTCAAATTCGCCCTCGGTCGTCACCGTCGTGTCGCCGGAAACAGTCAGCCCGACTGCCACCCCGCCATTTCTCCCTGCATATTCCTGGTGAATATGAGCGGCAGCGTAGTTCGACCCCAACTCGTGGAAAGAGCCGGTCAGACAAGCCGTCGAGTCATAAATTTCCAGCAAAAACTGCCCGTGAGCAAGCGTCACGACCACCGGCACTTCGCTGTAACCTGCCAAAGGCGCTGCAAAAACAGCGATGGCATCACCCGGCAATAATTGCCCCCGGATTTCACCGGCAGGATATTCCTCGGAATGCACGTTGCCATAAATGCGCCTGTTTTTCAGGGCCTGCACCTGCGAAGAATCCAGTGAAAAAGTGTTGCCAGCCGGGCTGAAAAATCCGCCGAGGCTGTCCCCGTCGAGCGTTGGCGTCAATGGAAAAATGACGGGCCCGCTCACGCCTGCAATCGCAAGATGCAGGTGAGAAGCAGTGTACCCGCTTTCCAAGCCTGAAAATGAGCCGCTCACCACGAGCGAGTCGCCATAAACTTCCCCGACCAAAGCGCCTGCCGAAGCCGTCAGCACCGGGTGTTCCTCGTTGCTGCCCAAGAGGTTGGCGACAAAAACTTCGTCCGCCTGCGGCAACAATTGCGCTCGGATTTCCCCTGCCGGGTACTCGGACGTATGCACGTTTACGTACAAACGCCTGCTGCCCAATGCTGCAAGCTGCGTTGAATCCAGCGAGAAAGTGTTAGCTGCGCTGTCCAGCGAGCCGCTCGTTCCGGTCGAATCGAGCGTTGCGGTCAACGGGAAAATGATGGGCCCGTTTTGCCCTGCCCACCCGGAGTGGATGTGCATTCCCATAGCGATGGACGTGTCCACCGCCGATTTGAGATGGGTGAAAGAGCCAGTGACCACGAGGGTGCTGCCGGTTAAAACGGCAGTGATTTCACCCGAAGCAGGACTAAGCACGGGCGGCACCTGGTTTCGCCCGGTGAGCGTTGCCGTGTAAGTCTGCGCCTGTAGGAAGGTAGCCAAACAGGAAAGGAACAAGGCTACCGCTGTGTAAACGATTT
>CAZHLB010000675.1:0-4133 GCA_964533005.1 uncultured Saprospiraceae bacterium | reverse complement strand
AATCAAAGAACGGCATCAACCCCCCTTGAGGGGGGGCAGGGGGGGTGGCTGCGCCTGCTTCTTCCGCAATCGAAACTTCCGAAACTCCTTCGAAAACACCACCCCCAACCCCGACTTCCTCGACCTGTCCGTGTCAAAAAACGAGTACCCTTCCTCCGAAAACGCCCTGATTTTCAGCGTCCCCGCCGGCGTCAGCGAATATTCCACCGACACATCCTGCAAGGAGCTTTGCGACGATTGCTGCTCGTTTTCCCGCTCCACCAACGTGCCGCCACTCACCTGAAAAGTCAGCCGGTCGTTCAAAAAACTGCGTTGGAGTTGCAGGCGGTAGTTAGTGGTGTTCGTCATTTGGTCGTTGCTGGAAAAAGTAGCGCCCTCCTCCACCTCGAAATTCACGTCCACGAAGGAAAAATACTGGTCGGCAAGCGCATTGATTTGACTGCTCAAAAAGCGGTTCAAACCCGCCCGAAACGGGTCAACCGTCGCAGTCGAAGCCTCCGCCGTCACACCCACGAACCGCCGGAAAAGCAGTAATCCAAAAACCTGTTGCGAAAGCGCCGTCTCGTTTTGGTTCACCTCTGCGACAGCGTTCTCAATGGCTTCATTGTCAGGATTTTCAAACGCCAATTCCTCCTCGTCGCCGGTGGGATATTCGAGGCTGAAACTGATGTCCGGGCGCAGCAAATTGCCGTTCACATTGGCGTTCAAAAAGAAGGTTTGCAGGCTGCGAATTTCCCGCTGCTCCTTTTCCGTCAAGCTCACCGTGCGGTCGCCGATGAGCGGCAGCGCCGACGCCTTGACCACGTAGCGGGCGGCGACGCTCAAATCTGGATTGTACGGGTCGCCCGAAAACGAAACGTAGCTGCCCGGCACCACCCGAAATTGCCGCCGCACGATGCCCTGGTACGAATAATTATAGACGCCCTCCTGCACCTCGCAGCGCCCGGCAAGCGAAATCACGCCGTTCGGATAGATGTCGAGCGTCATCTGACCTTCCAGCGTGCCGGTGAAATTGTCCCCCGTCACCGGGTCGGCGATGACGGTGAGTTTCAGGTTTTCATCCAAATCCAAAAACAGGTTCAACTCGAAAGGATAGGTCGTCCTGAATCGCTTTTTGCGCTCGTCCGCAGGAGGTTCGTTGCTCAAAAAGACAACCACTCCTTCTGCGGAGCGGGTCAATTTTGCCTGGTCGTAGATGTAAGTGAACTCGGAATCTTCCTCCGGTTTCACGGTCAGCGTGATTTTTGGCGTCAGCAGGTTGCCCCGAATTTCGCCGTAGGCGCTGACGTACACCTTGCCAAAAAAGTCCACGCCAATCCGGCGGACGGTGTTGAGTGCCAGCCAGTTGCGGGTCGAAACGTTCAAATCGTATTGGTAATCCAACCAGTTTTCCGTGCGCAAATAGCCGTTCAAAGTGAGTTTTTGACCTTCCGGGTCGGTCAGGGTGAGGTCGGAAATTTGAATGCCTTCCGGCACGAATCGCAGCGGTTCTTCGCTGAAACGGTAGCGAACATTGGTCGGCACGAACAGCGCCGATGCCTCGTGCAAAGTGAGCGAGCCACGTGGCTGCGGATTTTTCAAAGTGCCCGTCAAGCGGAAATCGCCTTCGAGCCAGCCCGACAAATTCCGTGCGGTGGTGGCAAGCAAAAGCTCCACGTTGGATAAATTCAGCCGCTCAATGTCGAGCGCAAAATCCACCGCCCGGTCGCCGTTTTTCAGCAAAGTCGAAGTGCCTTCGATGGCGATTGCCTGTTGTTCGTTGCTCAGGCGCAAGTTTTTGATGCGCACGTCGCTGCCGACGAGGGTGATGGCATTGTCGGCGGGCAAGCTCCACGCCACATAATCAATGACTTGCGAAGTGGCGAGGTGGAAAGTAACGCCCTCCCGAAATTCTTCCGCCCGGAAAAATGCGCCCACCCGCCAGCGTTCCCTGCCGCCAAAAGTGTCGGCGGCGACGAGTTGGGCGGAAGCTTCTTCGCCGCTGAAATCTGCCGTGACGAGCAGGTTTTTTGCATAATTCTCGCCGAATTGCTCCACTTGAGGCGCTCGCATTTCCAGGTTGGCTTGTTTGCCGTCGGCGTTGGCGGTGAGTTTCAGATCGTGAAAAGTCCACCGTTCCCATTCGAGCAGGGGCAGGTTGGCGTCGAAAATCATGCAGCCGGTGCTTGCTTGCAGGCTTCCGGCGAGGCGGGCAGCGCCCAATTCGGTCAGGTTGGTAATCAAGCCGGCGGTGAAAATTTCAGGCTTCAAAATTTCTAATTCAAAGGCGATGGAGTCGCCAGACCCAGACCTGTCAGCACTTTGAGTGCTGACAGGTCTTGCCGCAAACGCCGGAATTTGAAAATAGCGGTAGGCAAAATCACGGAGCGTTTGCGGCAAAAATTGCGGGTCGAACTGCCCACGCACGAAGGCTCGCAGCCAGTCGCTTTCCAAAACGAGGTTGTTTTTGCCCCGGTGCAACGATGCCGTGATTTCAAGGTCGCCGGGGGCAATGCGAGCTGTATCGTATTGAAAACTAAGCTTTTGCAGTTTCACAAAACCATCCAGTGTGTCGGGTAAAAGCCCTTCGAGCTTACCTTCGAGGTGGGCGCAGACGAAGGCGTTTTTTTGGGTAAAACCAAAAGCGTCGAGGTCGAGGCATTGCACGTCGCCATTCCATTCGAGCAAGGGAGCGAGACGTCCGAAGTCGCCGTTTGCGCTCAGGTTGACCTTTGCTCGCTCGTCGGTGGAGGTGAGGGTAGCGGTGAATTTTTTGCCGTCCAGGCTGCCGGTCACGAGGATATTTTGCAGTGCCATGCCTTGCCAAACGAGGGTATCGAAGCGGGCTTCGAGGGTGGCGCTCGGCTCAGTCCTGTCATCACTTGAAGTGCTGACAGGACTACTTGCCAGCTTGCCCTCCGCCGTCACCGTGAAGTCGGCGGACTCGGCTTGCCAGAGCAAACTGTCAGCAGCTAACTGGTTGATTTTCAAATTGTCGGCAACGATTTTCACCTGGTAGTTTTCGCTGCGCAAAGTGCCGTCCAGTGACAGCCGACCCCGGTTGCCGAGGGTCAAATTCGTGGCGGCTGCGAGGTTCGTGGGGGTGCCTTTCGCCCAGCCATCGAAGATTGTTTTTTCCGGCAAATTCAGCACCGGCGTCACCAGCGAATCAGGCACGTAGCCTAAAATTTCCGCCTTCGTCACTTCGCCGGAAAAGCGCAGGTCGAAGCGCAGCGAATCGGGTGCGGTGGCATTTTTCAGGTTCCCTTCGACTGCCAGGGTGCTTGTTTTTTGCTGGCGCAAGGCAGTCAATTTCACGTCCGTTTGCAGGTCGTTCAAAGCGCCGCCGACTTTGCCAGTCAGCGAAATTTGCTCCGGCGCAACCATGCCCGGCGGCATCAACCCGGCGATGACTGCCCTGCCCGCTTCGAGCTGCCGGATGTCCAAATCCAGCCTCGTTTTTTCAAAAACGGAAGACGGCTGCACGGTGCCTTGCATGTCAAAACGAGCGGGTTCATAGTCTGCCGCAACTGCAACGGCGGCGCTATCCAATTTGCCAATTTGTCCAGTCAAATCAAGCGTCAGCCGACCGTTCGAGCCGCTCACGTTGCCTTGCAAATCGGCGAAAGCAGGCAGCAGCATTGGCTTTTCTGCCAGCAAAACGGAGAAGTCATTTTTCTCAAAATGCAATTGTTCGATGCGAAAATTGCCGCCCATCCGCTCCGGCGTGGCGAGGTTTTGCAGGTTGCCGTTCACCAAAAAATGGGTTCGTTGACCAAGCGACAGGCGCAAGTTTGTCGCTTGCAAACGGTCGAGATTGCCTTCGGCTTTGCCACGAATTTCAAAGGGCAACTGAGCGAGTTTTTCCAGCGAAGCTGTGTTCGGAGCGGGCGGCACGAAGGCTAACAGGTCGCCGATTTTGCCGCCGCCGTCGAGGTCGGCGCTGAAAAATTCGAGGGGTTGAGTTGGGCTGAGGCGCAGGGAAAAATCGCCGCTCAAGGCTGTTTCGCCCGTGCGAAAATGGAGGTTGGCGACCCGCAAATCTTCCGGTGAAAAAGTCAAATCGCCTGCCAAGGCTCGGACTTCCACGCCGCTTTTGTCTCGTCCTCGCAGCGATTTTACTTCCATGCAGAGCGCAAACTCCGGCGATGGAG
>CAZHLB010000674.1:0-4135 GCA_964533005.1 uncultured Saprospiraceae bacterium | reverse complement strand
CCATTCCATCAAAAATCATGTAATCATTTAATCTTCAATCATTTAATCCCACGTTAAAAGCAAAAAGAATGGCTGAAAACGCTACTCAACGAATCCTTGCAATCGCATTTTTTTTGACATCCCTTTCCTTTCAGGCTTTTTCCCAAACGCCCGTCCAAACCATCCGAGGCATCGTCACCGACGCCGACAACGGTCGCCCGCTCGCAGGCGCAAACATCCTTCTCCCTGATTTTCAAGTAACTACCGGCACAACCACCGACACATCCGGCAACTACCGCCTCGAAAACATCCCCGTCGGGCGCTACCGTTTGCAGGTTAGTTACGTGGGTTTCGAGACGGTCGTGGTGGCGGAAGTGCTGGTCGAAGCAGGCAAGGAAGTGGTGCAAGACGTGCAACTGCACGAGCGGCGGGAAGCCTTGCAGGAGGTGGTCGTGAAAGCGGCAGGCAGCGGCGGCGCAACGGCGCATCCCCTCAGCGTCCACACGCTCACGGTCGAGGAGCAATTTCGTTTCCCGGCGACTTTCAACGACCCGGCTCGCTTGGCGATGTCCTTCCCCGGCGTGGTCGGCACGGACGACCAGGGCAACAGCATTTCCGTGCGGGGAAACTCGCCAGCCGCCGTCAAATGGCATCTCGAAGGCGTCGAAATCGTCAACCCGAACCACACCGCCAATGCCGGCACTTTCAGCGACCGCCCCACGCAGGCGGGCGGCGGCGTGAATATTTTGAGCGCCCAACTGCTCGGCGCTTCGCAATTTTTGACTGGCGCTTTCCCGGCGGAATATGGCAACGCCCTCGGCGGCATCCTCGACATGCGGCTGCGAAAGGGCAACGACCAGCGGCATGAGTTCACTGCGCAGGCTGGGTTTTTGGGGTTGGAAGCGGCGGCGGAGGGCCCCTTTTCAAAAAAGTCAAGCGCATCCTACCTCGTCAACTACCGCTATTCTTTCACCGGCTTGCTCACGGCGATGGGCGTTGACTTTGGCGACGAGTCCATCAGCTTTCAGGATTTGAGTTTCAACCTTGTTTTTCCAACAAAAAAGGCAGGGCAGTTCACACTGTTTGGCATGGGTGGGAGGAGCGAAAATGATTTCCAGCACCCAGAAGACACGGCGCTGATTGACGAAGAAAAAGACTTGTACGACATCAATTTTTCTTCGGAAATGCGGGCGGCAGGCTTCACTCATGTTTTGCCACTGGGCAAAAAGAGCGTTTGGCGAACAGCGTCAGCGATTTCTCATCTCAATCACCTGCGGCGGCAAAATCTATCAGACATCATTGTGGAGTGGGATGAATTGGAGGAAACCAAGTTGTCTTTTTCTTCCATTTTTTTCCACAAAATCAACGCTGCGCAACGCCTCAAGGCTGGCATTTTTTTGACGTGGGAAAACGATTGGGGAGGCTTTGACGGCAACATCAACGCCCGAAGCTGGCTTTGGCAACCTTTCGTCGAATGGAGCGCCCGGCTTTTTCCAAAACTGGATTTCACAGCCGGGCTACACGGCACTTGGTTCACTTTCAATAGAACCGGCTCGGCAGAGCCTCGGCTCGCACTGCAATTTTCACCGAACGCCCGTCGGCGATTCAGCTTTTCCGCCAGTTTGCACAGCCAGCTTCAGCCTTACCCACTTTACTTAGCATCCAACCTTGCAGGCGACACGCCTAATCGAAATCTTGGTTTGAGCAAGGCTGCCCATTTCGTCGCAAGTTGGCGGCAGATTTTAGGCAAATCATTGATTTTCAATACGGAAGTTTATTTCCAGCGCCTTCTCGACGTGCCTGTCTCAAGTGATCCTGGAAACTCTTTTTCCACCTTAAACCTGACGGAAATCTTTCGCCGGACAGATTGGCAGCAGGTAGAAAAATTGACAAATAAAGGCATCGCCAAAAACTACGGCATTGACCTCTCCCTCCAAAAATTCATCCTCGACCGCTACTATTTCCTGCTTGCTGCCTCCGCCTTCCGTTCGAAATACACCCCCGCCGACGGCATCGAGCGCCCCACCCGCTTCGACAACCGCTACGTTTTCAACCTGACCGGCGGCAGGGAATTTTCAAAAACGAAAGGCGAAAAAGTCAGGGTCAAAGGCATCAACGCTCGCTTCGTCTGGCTCGGCGGCAACCCTGCGACGCCGATTGACATCGAAGCTTCGGCGGAGCAAGGCTTCACCATTTTCAAAGAAAATGAAGCCTACACCCTCCGCCAGCCCGACTACCTCCGCCTGGATTTGCGCTTCTATTTAAAATGGAACAAAACCGGCAGAAACAGTACCCTTTCCCTTGACATTCAAAATGCTACGAACCGGAAAAACGTGGCTTACGATTATTTCGACACCCTGCAGCAGCGGGTGGTGAGGAAGCGGCAGTTGGGGTTCATTCCGATTTTGAGCTACCGGATTGAGTTCTGATTTTCTTGAGGTAAAGCCTTACTTTTGGGAAAAACTTTGAAAATTGCAGCGCATGGAAACAATGACCTTAGCTGAATCGCCTTACGAAATCGAAAGAAATAAGCCAATGCCAAGTCTCAATCACTCTATCGTCCAATCAGACCTTATCTTTTACTTGAAAAGCAAGTACCGCAAGCTGTATAGCTTTTTATCGGAAATCAGAATTGCCATGAAACCCAACGACCTGGTTCCAGACATTGGCATTTATCCGCCGAAAAAACTACAACCGGGACGGGACGAAATAAGAATGGAAGATGCGCCGCTCGGCGTGATTGAAATTCTTTCGCCTACCCAGGATTTGACTTCACTCATCAGCAAGTCGTACCAATATTTTCAAAAAGGCGCTAAATCTTACTGGCTCGTTTTGCCTGATTTGCGCAGCATCTACGTTTTCAACGAACCCGGCGAATATGAAAACTTCACCTACCGGGATGTTTTGAGAGATGAGAAATTAGGAATCGAGCTGGATTTGAGTGAGGTATTCGGAGGGGATTAAAAAAAGCCCCGGTCGAAATTCGACCGAGGCTTTTTCATTCCGCAAGATTTTTTCTTTTGACCTGCGCAGCTTTCCCCGCCGTTTCCTTCGTACAGACAAGTAAGCCAGGCAAATCTTGAAAGAAGAAATCAACATTCAACTCCTGCTGCAAGGCTGCCTGCAAGGCAACCGCCAGAGCCAACGCAAGCTCTACGAGCATTTCTACGGCTATGCCATGAACGTCTGCCTGCGCTATTCCAAAAACCAGCGGGAAGCGGCGGAGGTGCTGAACGATGCCTTCCTCAAAGTTTTCACCCACCTCGACCGGTACGATGCCAGCTACCCGTTCCGGGCTTGGCTGCGGCGCATCCTCATCAATGCCGCCATTGATTATTACCGCAAACATCACAGAGTGCCTGACCCGGTGGAACTGACCCTTTCCGCCGACCGGGCGGACGAGGACTTGCCGCTGCCGCAAATTTTGCCAGGCGAAGACGTCCTGCCGCTCCTGCAAAAGCTGCCGCCCGCCTACCGCATGGTTTTCAACCTGCACGTGATGGAAGAATTCAAGCACCACGAGATTGCGGAAATGCTCGGAATCAGCGCCGCCACCTCCCGCTCCAACTTCTTGCGGGCAAAGCAAAAACTGCGGGAAATTTTGTTGAACGACGCCAGCCTCTTGGCTGGAAAAAATAAAAAGACATGGAAGATTGGCTGAGACAATTCAAAGACAACCTGCAAAACCGCCCCGAACCCGGCTTCGACGAGCGGAATTGGCAAGCCTTGCAACAGCAACTCGACCACCGGAAGGGGCGGCGATTTGCAGCCGCCTGGTGGTGGCTGGCGCTGCCTGCGCTCTTGCTGCTGCTGGTTTCTAACACCTGGTTTTTCTTGGAAAACAGGCAGTCCGATGAAAAATTGACTGCCCTGGAGCAACGGCTGGAGACCGCTTTGGCGCAGCGTGACACGGTGTATTTGAAGCAAGTGATTTATCAAACCGACACGATTTACCTGACCCGCATCGTGCAGCAATACCTTCCGAACTATGCTTTTGCGGAAAATTCAGGCGGCGGAATTGCCCGTGCGCAGGCTGCGCCGGAAGCTGAAACGAAGGGGAAAAATGCTTTTGCCAATACCAACTCAGCTACGTCGAGGAGCGAATCATCAGATTCGAGCGCCGCTGCGAAATTGAACGTCGGCAGGGTTTTGAACC
>CAZHLB010000673.1:0-4148 GCA_964533005.1 uncultured Saprospiraceae bacterium | reverse complement strand
CGGCTAAAAAAGTGTCAACTACTTTTTTGCTGCCGTGAAACATCCCAATTTTTTTCAAAAATTCTTTCAAAAAATCACCTCTCTCCAATTCTAAATCAACGAGTTAGCAAGCATGGCAAGACCGCAAGGCACATTATTCGGACTAAACCTTTTGGAAAAAAAAGGCTTCAGCAAGAAACTGCAAGAAGGCTGGGAATACCTGCGCTGGCGGCGAAAATTTGCGCCTCAATTGCGCCAATTCAAAGACTTGCACCGGGGTCAAGACTGCTTCATCATCGGAAACGGGCCCTCGCTCAACAAGATGGATTTGGCGCCGCTGGCAAACTACCACACCTTCGGACAAAACAAAATCTTCCTCATTTCCGACCGGGTTGACCTGAACCTGAGCTACTTAGTTTCCGTGAACGGGCTGGTCATCGAGCAAAGCAGCGAACAATTCGAGCAGATGAAATGCCCGATTTTTCTGTCTTACACGGCTGCGAGAGGCGTCGTCAAAGAACTGCCGCATATCCAACGGCTGCACACTTTGAATTTGTGGAGCTTCTACGAAGACATCTCCCAACCCATCTGCGAAGGCAACACCGTTACCTTCGTTTCCCTGCAAATCGCCTACTACTTAGGCTTCCGGCGGGTTTTTTTGATAGGCGTTGACCATAGTTTCAAACAAACCGGAGCGTCGCACGAAGTGCAGACTTACAAAGGGGAGGACGTGAACCACTTCCATCCAGACTATTTCAAAGGGCAGCAGTGGCAATTGGCAGACGTGTACGGCTCGGAGGTTTCCTACCACCTGGCGAATTATTTTTATCAAAAAGACGGCAGGCAGATTTTCGATGCAACGGTGGGCGGGAAACTGGAGGTTTTTCCGAAGGTGGATTATGAAAAGGCATTGGAGATGGCTGCCAGGAAGCGTTGAGCCAGTTCGGGCTTTCGTGTTTCAACCACTTGTGACGGTGGAAAAAAGCATGGGAAGCACCTATTTCAACAACATTGCATTGTCTCAGCAATTACCATCTTCCTGAAACCATGCGCCAGTCCAAAGGAATGTGGAAAAATTTTAATTGAGCAAACGGCTCGGTATCCGAAGATGGGAACGTACTTTTGTGACCGGCAAACACTCACACATTATGGTCTTACATTTTCCTACTGAAACATTAGAACGTACCAAAACGACTACCGTGATAAAAGCAGTCATCGTCGAGGATGAAATAAAAAGCATGAACAACCTGAAAAACCTCCTGGAAAAACATTGCCCGGAGGTTCAGGTGATTGGCGATGCCCTCAACATCGAAGAGGCGCTCGAACTATTCGAAGACCCCGACTTCAAACCTGACGTAGCCTTTCTTGACATCAGCTTGCCGGACGGTCTGGTTTTCCGCCTGCTCGATTCGCTCAAACCCATTGATTTCGAGGTCATTTTCATCACCGCTTTCAACGAGCACGCCATCAAAGCATGCCAGTACAGCTCCATCGGCTACATCCTCAAGCCCATTGACCACGATGAATTGAAGGAAGCCGTCAGCCGCATCCCGGTTTACAAAGCCAGCCAGATTGACAAGCGGATTGACCTGTTCAATCGGCACATGAACAACCCCAACCAGTTCGAGAAAATCAGCATTTCGGCGGTGGACGGCATCTATTTCGTCAACATCAAAGACATCGTCCGCTTCGAGGCGGAAGACAATTACACCCACATATTCCTCACGGGAGGCGACCGAATTACCGCCTCAAAAACCATCAAAGCCTACGAAGACTTGCTTTTAAGCATGAATTTCTACCGGGTTCACAAACGCCACGTCATCAACCTCAACTACATGCGGAAATTCATCAAAGGTGACGGCGGCTTTTTAATCATGGACGACGGGAAAAAAATTGAAGTATCCAGGAGGAGGCGCCCGGCGTTCATGGAACAGATGCGTAGGCTGGAAGAAGGATTTTGATTTTTAGTTGATGAAGTTGATAAAGGTTGATAGGGTTGATAAGACCCGGTTGGGAAGCAAAATCAACCTCATAAACTTTCATAAACCACATAAACCTTCATAAACCAGCATTTCAATTCGACACCCATAACATTTTGATTTGACAAGGGAGTGAAGCTTGGGAGGCAGGCTAAAGGTTGAAGCACAATCAGTAAAGGCTGACTGATTTTCACAATCCGACGGCGGCAATTATCAGTGAAATAAAAATTAAACAGGAGGCTGTTTGCACGTGCCGGATTTTGCAGGATAAGAAACTACCTTTGGCAAGCAGAGAAAGCGCACACTGTTGTCTCTTCATCCAAACACGAGGGACACTATGTTCGGATTATTCACTAAAAATTTTGATACTATGACGGGGGCTACCGGCAACAAAAAGAAGTTGGGCGAACTGTCCGACATTAATGAAATCAGGAAGGAAGAGCTTGGGTATTTCCTCGGAGGGGAAAAGAACAAGCACTACGATGGAGACGGCGGCGGCAAACGCAAGCGGTCTTTACTCGAAGTAATCTTCGGAACAAAACCTTGTGAAAGCGACACGCCGCAGTAACGTCGAGCTTTCATAAAACTAACGTAGGGTAGAAAAAAAGAGGCTTCACTGAATGCCAGTGTAGCCTCTTTTGCTTTTTGCGAAGACGCAACAAATAATTTGAGCATGTACAAGCCGTTGATTTCCGCCAATCAAAACTTTCTTGAAGTCGTGAACAGACTGCCAGCCGTGGACGACCGACTGCAAAAACTGTCCACTTTAGAAAAATTGATTGGCGAGAATATTTTCACGGATATTCAAAAGGCGCAGAAATACCTCGCAGAGGAGCGGCAAATCCTCGATGAGTTCGACCAGCCTGATTTTGAAATCAATTATCACCTGAACACCGCCCTCATCGAAAACCAGCTCTACAACTACAAACTCTCCGAAATCCACTTCTCCAAAGCCATTGAAATCCTCGGCGACCGGGGCGATGTAAGCCAACTCGCTGAAGCCTATATTGACTACGCAGGCACATTATTAAACCTGGAACAGTCCGACAAAGCGAATTACTACCTGACGCAGGCAGCCAATTATTTAAAGTCTTTCCCCGACCAGCGCCTCCAGGCATGGTTGATTTGCCGGGCAGGTTATTTTCACCAGAAAAACTCCAATCCTGCCAAGGCTTTGCAGGCATTTTATGAGTCGAAAAAGCGGATAGAAAAGCTGGAAAAGCCGCTTGCAATGAAGGATTTTTATTTCATCACGCTCATTCAAAGCGGCATTGGTTCTATTCATCATCAAAACGGCGAGCCGGAAAAAAGCATATCTGCTTATTTGGAGGTGGTGAAATTATGTGAGCAACATGGCATGAGGTCGAGGCTTTCCTGGCATTTTGGCAATGTTGGCAACGGTTTCATGGAAATGAGCAATTTTGACAATGCTATTCTATATTTCAGGAAAGCAATCAAAGTCCTCGACGACGTAAACGTGCAAGCAAGAGCGCAGGCCTATGCCAACCTCGGATATTGTTATTTTAAAAAGGGGCATTTTAAAGAAGCACTGGAATTATTGAGAAAAGCCCAGCCGCTTTTCAAGGAAAAGCAGGACAAAAACTTAGCAAACGTTGAGCGGTGGCAAGCGCTAATACAAGTTGAACAAGGCAGGAAAAAAAAGGCACTCAAACATTATTTCAATGCGCTCGAATATGCGCAGAAAGCTCAAGATTATAGGCAAGTCACGGGTATTTTAAAAGATATATCCACGCTTTATGCCGAAGATTTCGACTATAAAAATGCGTACGATTATCAATTGCTATACGAGCAAGCCATTGAAAGGTATTTCATGGAAATGAAACTCAGTGAAATTCGGGAATTGGAGATAAAATATGAGGCAGAGCGAAAAGAAAAAGAGGCGGAAATGTTCAAACTCCAGGCAACCGGGCTTCAACTGAAAGCTTTGCGGGCGCAAATGAACCCGCATTTCATGTTCAATGTGCTTAATTCTATTCAAAATTATATCACCTCAAAAGACACCACCGAAGCAGCTAAATTCCTTGCTCAATTTGCCCATTTGGTGCGGCAAAGCCTGGAATATTCCGAGATGGAAATAGTATCCCTCGAAAAAGACATTGAATTTTTGGAGCAATATCTGACCATCAATGAAAAGCTGCGTTTTGAAAATCAATTGAGCCATGAGATCAT
>CAZHLB010000672.1:0-4175 GCA_964533005.1 uncultured Saprospiraceae bacterium | reverse complement strand
TAGCACAGCCTTCAGGCTGTGCTACCAGTCAACCCAAACCCAACATGAGTCAGTGACTATTTCAAAATGTATGAAAGCGTCAAAATACCTGAAAAATCAAGGCGCTCCGGCAAAAAGAAAAAGCCGGAGCCATTGATTGAAATCCATGATTTGCACAAATCATTCGGAAAAAATAAAGTGCTGGATGGCTTCGATATGGAGTTATTTGAAAAGGAAAATGTAGTGATGCTGGGCAGGTCGGGTTCGGGTAAATCCGTGTTGTTGAGGTGCATCCTGCGGCTGGAAGAAATTGATTCGGGAATGCTGAACGTATTGGGTGAAAATATCCCCGATTTAAACGACGAAGAACTTAACCGCATCCGAACCGAAGTCGGGCTGCTTTTTCAAGGCAGCGCACTCTACGACTCAATGACGGTGCGGGAAAACCTCGAATTTCCCCTGCGCCGCCACCCTGAAAAATCGAACGGCGAAGACGAGGAAGAATTAATTCAAAACACCCTCGAAAGCGTGGGTTTAGCGGATAAAATTGATGCCATGCCCGGCGAATTATCGGGCGGGCAAAAGCGGAGAATTGCACTGGCTCGCACCCTGGTTTTAAAACCTAAAATCATATTGTACGACGAGCCGACGACGGGTCTCGACCCGATTACTTCAAAAGAAATCATTGAACTGATATTGAATTTGCAGGAACAATATGGCTCTACTTCTTTCATTATCACCCATGATATGGACTGCGCCAGGGTTATTTCAAACCGCATGATTGTGCTGCTGGATGGTGTCAATTATGCGGAAGGAACTTACCAGGAATTGGCGAAGTCAAACGACTCGAAAGTGAGGGCGTTTTTTAAATAAGCTCTTTGAAGAGCGACGGTTTTGGAGGGAAATTTACTCCAAAACCGCCGCTCTCCGAACCAATAAAACCATGGCAAAACAAACTTCAAATACCATCCGCCTCGGCTTGTTTGTCACCGTTGGCATTTTGATTTTTATCGCAGCGGTATATTTTATCGGCAGCCGGCAAAACCTGTTTAAATCGAAATTTCACCTCAGCACATTTATTAACCATGCGCAAGGTTTAAAACCGGGCAGCAACGTGCGATATGTCGGCGTCATCGTTGGCTCGGTGGACGATATCATATTCGTCAACGACTCCATTTTGAGGGTGGATATGGTGGTGGAAAAAGAGGTGAAAAACCATATCCGCAAAAATGCGGTGGCGAGCATCGGCATGGAGGGCATGATGGGATATATGACCATCAATATTGCCCCTGCCCCAGGCACTGCGCCACCCGTTGAAAACGGCGACACCATTGCATCTTACAGCCCGTTGGCAACAAAAGACATGATGCAATCATTGGGCAATACGAATGAAAATCTCGCCTTGCTTTCAAAGACGCTTTTGGAAGTTGCCAGTAAATTAAACAATGGAGACGGGGCGATGGGGATGCTGCTCGGCGACTCGGCAACCGCCCAAAATCTTAGCATATCCATCAAAAATATGAAGGAAGGCAGCGCCCTTTTCAATGAAAATATGGAGGCTATGCGCCATAATTTTTTGCTGCGCCCTTATTTCAAAAAGAAGGAAAAGGGGAAGAAACCTTGATTTTGGGAGATGGTAGGTTATTGGCTCACTTATCCGTCCCGGGTATTTGGGTGAACGCAAATGATTGGTGATTGGGGGCATCCCCAGTTTCCAATCACCAATCACCAGTCATCAATCACCAATTACCTTTAAAAGCAGGTGTCGCAGGCAATATTACCTTCGCCCGCCTTGTTTCTCCGCAAAAAATTTATCCATGAGGACTGCAAGTTTTCTACTCCTTTCCGCCATCCTTTTCCCTTGTTTTTTAAGCGCACAAACCGACCTCGCCATCGGGCAATGGAAGGCGCACCTGCCTTTCACGAGCGGCATTTACGTGACGCAAAGCGACGAGCAGGTTTTTTACGCTACCGCCTCGGCGCTGCTCATCATTGACAAGGCTGACCACGCCCTCGAGCGGGTGACGAAGGTGGAAGGCTTGAGCAACGTCGGCGTTAGTTTGGTGAAATACAACAAGGGCAGCCAGACGCTGCTCATCGTTTACGACAACGGCGTGATTGATTTGGTGAACGACGACGGCATTTTGACCCTGCCCAATATTCCCGAAAGCAACATCGTGCTGGGCGAGAAAAAGGTCTTAGACGTGCTCATGGCGAACGACTCGATTGCCTACCTGTCCGCCAATTTTGGCATCACCACGCTGAACCTGCGCAAGGGGCTTTTCCCGAACACCGTCAAGACTCCGGTGGAGGTGCGCAACGTGCAAGTGTTTCAGAATCAAATCTTTGCCGCTACGCCGGAAGGAATTTACAACGCCGACCCGGCGGCTGGCTATAACCTCGACGACTTTTCAAACTGGAATTTGCTGGATGGCGCTGCTGGTTTTCCGCAGGTTTATGCCTCGCAAACGATGGTGGTTTTTGACGGGAAATTGTATGCCGACGTGAACGATAGCCTCTACGTTTTCGACGGCACGGCGGCGAGTTTCGTGCATCACCTGGAAGGTTTCGACCTGACTTATCTCACGGCAGAGGGGGCGCACCTGCTCGCCGGGTTTAGCTGCAAGACGGGCTGCCGGGGCAAGGTGCTGGCTTTCAATGCCGACCAAACCTTCCAGCAGACAAACGGTAGTTGCGCTTTTTATCCGCTTTATGCCGTCGAAGATGCGCAGGGTGGCATTTGGTATGCCGATGGAGCGGCAAATTTCAGGGTGTCGGGAAGCACGACGGGCGGGTGTGAGGAAATCAAAGTGAATGGGCCCTGGTCAACGAGGATTCAGGAGATTGCGGTTTTCGACCACCATGTTGGCGTAGTTGCCGGAGGTTTCAGCCCGGCATGGACGGCATTGGGCAGGTTGGATGGTTTGTCAGTTTTGGCAAATGGCGAATGGCATAGTTTCAATCATTTTACCCAACCTGCCTTGTCAGGCATGGCTGACTATTTCAACATTGTCGTTCATCCGCAAACCAAAAAAGTCTATGTCGGCGCAGTTTGGGATGCTTTGATTTGCTACGACCCGGCGGCGGGCAGCTTTGAATTTTTCAACGAGACCAACTCCTCGCTCCAACTCGACCCCGGCGACCCGACCCGCTCCAAAGTCACCGGTCTCGCCCTCGACCAGGACGGCAATCTCTGGATGTGCAACACGAATGCGCCAAAACCCTTGTCGGTGCTGCGCACGGACGGCACCTGGAAAAGTTTTAACCTACCCTGCACCGCCGACAAAGGCTTGGTGGAAATTGCGATTGACGATTTTGGCAACAAATGGCTGATGTCAACCAACTCTGGCTTGGGCTTGATTGTGTTCAACGAAGGCGACTTCGACATTGACTCCGATGACCAGTGCCGGGTGCTAAACGAAGGCAATTCTGCCTTGCCGAACAACGAAATCAGCGCCATCGAGGTGGATTTGGACGGCAGCATTTGGGTCGGCACTAAAAACGGGGCGATGGTTTTCCAATGCGATCCCTTGCGAAGCACCTGCCCCGGCAGCCGCCCTTTCGTCACGGTGGACGGCTTCGGCGCAAACTTGCTGGAAGAGACCGACGTGCGAGCCATCGGAGTGGATGGGGCGAACCGGAAATGGTTCGGCACGAACACCGGCGTCTTCGTGATGTCGCCCGAAGGCAACGAGCAAATCGCCAAGTTTACTGCCGAAAACAGCCCGCTGTTTGACAACAATATCCAGGACATCGCCTTCGACCACGAGACCGGCGAGGTCTATATCGGCACACAAAAAGGTCTGATTTCCTACCGCAGCGACGCTACTGAAGGCGGCGCAGTGAACAGCAGCGACGTGCTGGTTTTCCCAAATCCGGTGCGCCCTGATTACCAGGGGCCCATCGCCATCAAAGGTTTGGCGCAGGATGCAACGGTGAAAATCACGGACGTGAGCGGTCAACTGGTTTTTGAAACGCAGGCGCTGGGCGGGCAAGCCATTTGGGACGGAAGGGATTACAATGGGCGGAAGGCGAACACGGGCGTGTATTTGGTTTTTGCCACGAGCCGCAGTTCGAGCAATCCGGATGTGGCGGTTGCGAAGATTTTGCTGATAAATTAAGCTCGAGCGGAAAGCTGACAGGTGGAAAATGTGGGGTTGGGGGGGTTTAAAAATATAAATTTTTTTTAACCCCCA
>CAZHLB010000671.1:0-4181 GCA_964533005.1 uncultured Saprospiraceae bacterium | reverse complement strand
TTTAAATGCGACGCATTTAAACCTTCTAAACCTCGCTAAACCTGCCTAAACCTCAAAAAAGAAAAGCGACGCCGCTTGCACGGTCGCCGCTTTTTTCACTTTGAATGGGTTCGGTCGCTCGGAAAAAACATCCGGCAGACCTTCATACTCAGTAAGTTAGATAGTTGTGAGTCTTGTGGAGGGGTCAAAACTCAAATCTATCGGCAATTAATTTTCCGGTTGATAAACGGCAATTACCGCTTTCACTTCCTGGTCATTTTCCAGCACCGGCAGCAGGTTGAACAGAGAATCTTTCGAGTCGAAATCCTCCGTCAAAGCGTCTTCCAGCGCCAGCAACGCCTCTTTTTTCCGGTCGAGCGAAAACAGGCAGGCGCTGCGGAAATACAGCAATTCCGGGTCGTAGCAATATTCTTCAGCTTCTTCCAGCAGGTCAAGCGCCTCTTCCTGGCGGTTTCTTTCCATCAAAAACTTGGCTAAACGATTCCAGTGCAGCGCTTCTTCCGGTGCGGTGTCGGCGGCTTCCCGGAAGTAGATTTCCGCTTTTTTGTAGTCGCCGACCTGGCAATAGGCTTCGGCAAGACCGGCATGGTACAACTCGTGGCAGTCTTCGATGCGGATAGCTTTCAGGTAAAAACTGATGGCTTTCTGCCAGCTTTTTTGCTTCGCAAAACATTGCCCGATTTGAAAATGCGCCTCGCTCGAATAGCGGTCAAAATGCAGGGCTTTTTCGTAGAAAGTCCTGGCAACCAGGTAGTTGTTCAGCCTAAAATAACATTCGCCGATGTGCAAAAACAGGTCGGCGTCCGGCTCGAAACGCTCCAAAACGTCCTGGTAACATTGCAGCGCTTTTTGAAAATCCTGGAGGTACATGCACACCTCGGCGCAGTCCCGGTAGGCAAATTCAAAATGCTCGTTGGTCAGAAAAGCGTATTCGTAGGCTTCGATGGCTTCTTCGTGGTTGCACAAATAATGATGCGCAGCGCCGAGGTTGTACCAGGCAAGCGAATTGAAAGGGTCTTCCTCCAAAATGGCTCGGTGCAGCTCGACGCTCTGCTCGTATTTCCGGGCATGTTCCACGCAAAACCACATTCGGGTGAGGGCTTCCTTGTTCGACGGGTTTTCTTCCAGGGCGGCTTTGAGCACATAAAACATCTGCTCGAACTCTTTTAAATGCTCATAAATCAGTGCCTCACACACCAAAATATCGCTGAGTTTGGCAGGTTCTGCATTCCGTTTCAAATCGTCGAGCAATTCGATGGCTTCTTCTGCCAAGCCAAGCGAAGCAATGCCTTCCGCTCGCCGCAAGGCAATTGGCAGGAAACCCGGCGACAAAACTTCCGCCTTGTCGAGCATGGCGAGGGCTTGCCCCGGTTCCCGGTTTTCGAGCAAAAGCTCGGCTTTGCGGACTTGAAATTCAACGGAATACGGAAATTGATGGATGGCGTGCCCGGCAACTTCCAAAGCTCTTTCCAGCAGACATTCACCCTCGAAATAGTCTATCAGTTGCACGTAAGGCACTTCATTCGCAAAATGAACGGCTCTCTTCTCCGACAGGCGCTCGTATTGGGTGATGAGCTGAAAAATGTGATGGCGATGTTTAAAATTTCTCTGCCCCATAGCGGATGCTTAATTTGGTTGAAAAATGCTGTTAAAGGTATGTGCAATTCTCCCACGATATGGCTGCTCAATTGAACTATCTATGGAACGGTAGCTGTGCTCAAGGAAATGGTCGGATTCGCCTAAGATGTTTATTCTAAATAATTTAGGAATGAAATAAATTCAAAACTATCCTTATTGGAACAAATCCGAGTAGATAATTAGGACACCTAAAAATTGGCAGTTTTGCGAGTGTGTCAAAAGCCAAAAAGACAATTGGTTACGCTTTCTGAGACTGGCTAATTATCTGTTCAGGTGGTGTGTTGCAGCCGTTTTACGGCAAAGCATGGCGCATGTTTCAATGCGGTGACATTTGAAGGAAAACAGGCAGGATTTGAAAGGGGAAAAATAGGCAAGTCGCTGTTTTTGAATCAGTTGTTCAGGCGTTTTTTGCTTAATTCCGAAGCCTGCATTCAAAAATCACACAACTGCCAATTCTTTTTCAGCCAAAGTTCTTGCTGGCGAAAGTCGGGCATCGCTCGCCCGACGACTTGCCAAAAACGGTCGGAGTGGTTCATTTCCACCAAATGCGACAACTCGTGAATAATCACGTAATCAATCACTTCGGCAGGAGCGAAAAGCAAGCGGGTAGACAGGTTCACGTTGCCCCTTGTGGAGCAGCTTCCCCAGTTCGACAGGTTGTATTTCAGGTTGACGCTGCGGACGGGCTTTTGAAAATGGCGGCGGTTCAATTCGATGACCCGGTTGGTGATTTCAGCTTGAAAATCCTGCGCCACGATGCGGCTCAATAAGTGCCGGATGGTTTTTTGCCGGTGTAGGTCGGTGTCGTGTTTGGTCAGTTGCAGGTGAATGATTCTGGCGGTGAGTTTGGCGGTGTGAGTTTTGTTTTCCGTCAATTCGACTTTCAATTCATAGATGCGGTTGCCTACCTGTAAAATGTCGCCGGTGCGGTAAGCTCTTTCTGCAAAATGGTCTTGAAGCGCCTGTTTACCAGTCACTTGCTTGCGCACCCAATCTTTGAAAAGCGCCACCTCTTTTTGTTGTTCTTGCAGCTGCAAAGCCATTGGCATCCGCAGGATAGCGCCTCTTTTTGCGAGGGAAAACCGCACAGTACGCCGCCGCTCCCGGTAAATTTTGGCGGGAATTTGATGCCCTTCCAGTTCGACAATGGTATGCTCGACAGTCGTTTTGATGATTTTCATTCCTCAGTTTGGCTTTGCCACAAACGACAAAGCCCGGAGCGAAATTAACCGCTCCGGGCTTTGGTTTTCCTTTTTTGCCAAAAAGCGAAAACGCAACGCATGGGAAATAGGCGAAGCCTTATTTCTGGTGCTTCTCGTCAGACACGCTCAGGCTCCAGCGACCTTGCGCACGGCGGCGGGACAAAACTCTGCGACCATTTTTGGTTGCCATTCTTGCACGGAAACCGTGCTTGTTCGCTCTTTTTCTTCTTGATGGCTGATACGTCCTTTTCATTTTTTATCGTCGTTTAAGCTTGAGTTCTTTTTGATGAAGTTTTTTTTCAGGGGCGGCAAAGGTAAATTTCTTTGCCAGAAATGGTAAAACCATGCCCGGAAGTTTTTTTTTAGGTTTCAAGGTCTCAGGTCTCAAAGGTTTCAAGGCTCAGTGAATACAGGCACTTTGTGAAACCCTGAAACCCGTGAAACCTGAAACCTCATTGAAACCTGAAATCAATTCCTCAAAAAAGTAGCATCGGCGTTTTCTCTTTTTTGGAAAAATCTATCTTTGCCCGCCTTTTTCAAAAAATCCATCAGGATTAAGCCGGCAGGCAATTGGAATTTGCTTCCCGACTTGCCGGAAATCGGCAGAAATCAGCAATCATGAATACGATAACAATCAATGGCGCTCCTCGTACGGCGCTTGGCAAAACGGCGACGAAAGCAGATAGAAATGAAAAGCGCATTCCCTGCGTGGTCTATGGCGCTGGCGCTGAAAACGTCCATTTCACCACCATCCTCGCCGACGTGCGGGATTTGATTTTCACGCCCGATTTCAAATTGGCACAGGTAAACGTGGAAGGCAACAGCTTCCGCTGCATCGTCAAGGAAGTGCAATATCACCCGGTGCGGGAAGACATTTCGCACATTGATTTCCTTCAGTTGTCGCCCGGCGGGAAAGTGACGGTTGATGTGCCGGTGCGTTTTCAAGGGGTTTCTCCTGGCGTGCGCGAAGGCGGGAAGTTCGACCTGAAATTGCGCAAGGTGAAAATCAAAACGACGACGGAGAAGCTGATTAACGAGGTGCTTGTTGACATTTCAAACCTGGGATTGGGACAAACGCTTCGGGTGAAAGACATCCAACCGGCTGAAGGTGTTGAAATTATCAACCCGGGCGCATTGCCGATTGCCATTGTCACCGTGCCGAGGGGCTTGAAGGAAGCAGCGGCTACGACGGAGGCGACGGCGAAGAAAAAGTAATTTTTCTTGCCCGGCAAAACGCAAAGAGGCGCATGGATGCTCATCCTTGCGCCTCTTTCCGTTTGAATAACACTTACCAAGCCTCATTCTGATTGACGATTGATGATTACATGATTGACGATTGTT
>CAZHLB010000670.1:2562-4192 GCA_964533005.1 uncultured Saprospiraceae bacterium | reverse complement strand
CACGAGCACCTGCCCATTTGAAAGCGGCAGCGGATTTCGATACAAACCGGTGTGTTCCGGCACAGGGGTGTCGTCGGGCGAGCGAGTTGCAGGGTGGGTGATGTAGTTGAATTCCACTTCTTCGGCATTCGTGCCAGGCGGGGCGAGTACGGAAATAATCATCCCGGAAGCATGCGAGCCAAATTCGCCAGCCTCCGTTCCGAAAAAAAGACCCTGCGTCACCGGCGATTCTTTCACATGATGCATTGCTCGGATGACATTGTCAGTAGGTGCTTCGTCGGAGTTGAAATAGTGCAGGTTTGGGTCGGCAGAAAGATTTTCCTCGAAATAATTCCCGCCCGTTTCGTGCCTGCCGAGGTGGTTGAGCATTTCAATTTCAGAGCCGTCTTCGTTTATCGCCCAGGGGTTGAAAATATTGAAAGTCTGCCCGTTGAAGCCTTGCCATTCGGGCAGGGCGAGCAGGTCGGTGCGGCTGCTGCGAGGTTCCGGGAACACTTCGTTGTCGGGATAAATTGGAAAAGTCCCTGCGTTTGCGGCTTCGCTGGTGTAGTTGAAAGTGCCGTAGCCGGCATTATTCATGATGTCGGCGTCCGCCTGCTGGTCTCGTTGGAGGTGGTCCCATCGAATGAAAACGACCCGCCCTGCCTGGTCAATAATGGGTGTGAAATCGCCTGATGGTGAATGCGTTAGCATCTCCAACCCATCCGCCATCGAACAGGCATTCGGGTCGAGTTTCCACAAGCCGGAGACGACATCTGAAGATTCGTACTCGTCGTGTTGCGGGTACAAATGGGCATAGCCGCCCCTTGGTCTGTCGCTGGCAAAAATGATGCGGTCGTCCGTGCCGTAGATTGGCTGGACGTTGTTGTAGTTCGCCGGTTGGTTGGGAACGAGCGTGATGACGGGCGTTTCGCTTTGCCCCAAACCGGTCACTTCGTAAATCTGCCAGTAAAAAGTCAGCACTTGATACTGCTGCGTCGGAGCGCCAATTGCCATGCTGAACAAGGCTTTTTGACCATCCCAATGAACGTGCGGGTCACGCACGGCGATGGAAGTTGCGAGTTGCATTCCGTTCTGCCCGAAACCGGCGAGTTGGGTCAGGTTTTTCAGTGTTCCGTCAGGATACCGGATGTACAAATCGCCCCCTCGTGGAGCGGCGTACATGCTGGCGTGATGATTTCCGAAGGTTTCCATGGAAGTGGCGAAACCGCTCGGATTTGGGATTTGGCTGCAAAAAAGGATGGGATGTGGCAAAGTCTGCGCTGACAAAATGAGAGGAAAAAGCAAGCAGACTGCACTGAAGATGCGTGGATGTTTTAACATGTCAGTAAAGTTTGGTGAACGAATGGAAGGAGCAAAAGAGAGTTTAAATGTAGGGCAGCAAGGTAAGCGGTTTAATGACACTGTTTAGTTTTGCCCTGCACATCTTCAACTTGATACCATGAAAAAAGCTTTACTCTCGAAGGCTATCGCCATTTTGACCTTTCCCGTTTTCTTTAATTCCGATTTGGTCTGTCAAGATTATTGGAGCCCAGCCATCCAATTTGGGACGGCAACTAATTTCAGTGATATGACCATACTGGAAGTGGAGGGACATCCTGCCATCTGTTACGAAAATTTTCCCTACGGT
>CAZHLB010000670.1:0-2552 GCA_964533005.1 uncultured Saprospiraceae bacterium | reverse complement strand
TATGTTCGGGCATTGGATGTATGTGGGCAAACTTGGGGCACGCCAATTGACGTTGGCTCATTTCATTCTTATCCATTTGGAAGCAATCCTTGTATGACAATCGTCAACGGACGCCCCGCCATATCTTATTACGAGGCAAATAATGACGAATTGATTTACGTGCGCTCGGACGATATTTATGGCAACAGTTGGACGAATTTCAAAGTGGTTGACACCAATGGGAACGTAGGCGAAGCAAGCGAATTAAAAGTAATTAATGGCAACCCCGCCATATCATACGTTGACCTGACAAGCAGTTGCAACCAGAAAATTAAATACGTGCGGGCAACTCATGAAAACGGCGATACTTGGGGTACGCCGGTTACTCTATTTAGCGGAATTTGTTACTGTTGCTTGAGAACCCGGATGGAAATGGTGAATGGGAACCCGGCGTTGATGTTCGGCGCTCCTCCAAAATACGTACGAGCAAACGACGCCAACGGCAGTAGCTGGAATATCGTGGATACCATTGCGCCATCGGGTGAAATGCAAGATTTCAGCGTCATAGACGGGTTCCCGGTGGCATTGCTTTATTTGGTTGGCGATAGCATGGGAGTCATGGCTGCCAATGATATGAATGGCGCAAGCTGGGGGAATATAGACACGTTAAATCTGAGTCAGGGCGTCACCAATAAAGCAAGCCTGCAAATCGTGAACGACACTGTCCGGGTTGCCTTTTCCAGGTACGTATCCAATGCGGTTTTGAGACATATTCAATCACCTGCCAATTTGCCATTGTCATTTTCGGAACCGGATACCATTCACCTGCCTGTTTGGTATAATATTGACAACGAGTTGGGTGGGGAGTTCTGTGGCAACACCTTAGCCACTTTCGTAGAAAACGGCTATTTATATTATTCCTTCCGGGACGCCTCGCCATGCGCCAGCTCGCCTGCCATCAATTCGCCGACCGTTACGCAGCCAACTTGTGCCGTGCCTTCCGGAACTATCGTCGTGGACGCCAGTGGCAACGGCACACTCGAATACAGCGTCGGTATTTCAGATTTTCAGGCAAGCCCTGTTTTTAATAACCTTGCGCCGGGCAGTTATCGCATTTATACCAGATTTCAATCCGACCCGTCCTGTTATACGATTTATTCGGGCAATCCTATTGTCATTAATGCTGTTCCCGTTCCGCCGGTTGTGAATGCACCCACTGTTACGCAGCCTACCTGTTCGGTTCCAACCGGAAAAATCGTCGTTAATTCTACCGGCAATGGCACTCGTGAATTCAGCAAAGACGGAGGCGCTACATATCAGGCAAGCAACACCTTTTCGTCTCTTCTTGCCGGTAATTACAATATTGTGGTGCGGCTTCAAGCTCAACCTACCTGCACAACGGCTTATGCCGGAAACCCGGTGATTATCAACATGCCGCCTGTTCCGCCAACCGTCACCGCTCCAACGATCACCCATCCAAGCTGCGTAGTTTCCACCGGGACAATTGTGGTCAATGCAAGCGGAAATGGCACTTTGCAATACAGCATTAATAATGGCTTTTCTTATTTTTTGTCGCCCACATTTACATCTGTCTCGCCGGGAAGCAACTATAATATTAAAGTACGCCTACAAGCGCATCCGACCTGCACCGCACTTTATGGTGGCAACCCGGTAACTGTCAATCCAGTCCCAAGCCCTCCGACCTTGACTGCGCCAACCGTGACACAACCTACCTGCGCTGTTCCGACAGGAACTATTTCAGTTAACGCCAGTGGCAACGGCGCTTTGGAATTCAGCATTGACAATGGCGCAAACTACCAGTCGAGCGCTACTTTTCCCGCCCTCGCTCCTGGCAATTATCACTTGAAAGTCCGCCTGCAAAACAACCCGACTTGCAGCACTGCTTACACAGGTAACCCAGTGGTAATCAATGCTGTACCTGTTCCTCCGACTGTGAATGGAGTGGCTGTAACGCATCCCATTTGTGCGGACACAACCGGCGTCATCGTCGTGGACGCCAATGGGAGCAGCACTTTGCAATACAGTGTGAACAATGGAATGAATTACCAGACAGCATCAACATTTGCAGGTTTGTCTCCCGGCAACTTCCAGGTGGTCGTGCGTTTGCAGGCGCAACCAACTTGCACGACTGCTTTTTCAGAAAATCCGGTGATAATTAATGAAGTGCCTTTTGCAACAGTGACGAGCGCACCTGATTTGACGCAACCTACTTGTGCCGTTCCTACAGGTTCGATGGTTGTGAACGCATCAGGCAGCAACGCCCTTGAATTTAGCGCCGACGACGGAATGACCTATCAACCCCTGGCAACCTTTGTTGCACTCATACCCGGCAATTACGACATCCGTGTCCGGTTGCAAGCTGATTCGCTTTGCGCCGATACGTATTCCGGAAACCCGGTAGTCATCAATCCTCCTCAAAATCCGCCGAGTCTGACTACTCCGTCCCTGACACAACCTACCTGCGAAACGCCGACTGGCGTCATCGAAGTCAACGCAAGCGGCAATGGCGCTCTTGATTTGGGTTCGCATGCTCGCCGCGACGGAGCTGTTCG
>CAZHLB010000669.1:0-4195 GCA_964533005.1 uncultured Saprospiraceae bacterium | reverse complement strand
GCCATTCCATCAAAAATCATGTAATCATTTAATCTTCAATCATTTAATCAAAAAGGAAAATCAAACCAACCCCCGCTGCCGCAGCCAATTCACCAGTTCCGTCTCCTTGTGCACCCCGACCTTGCTAAAAATATTCTTCCGGTGCGTGTCCACCGTATTCGTGCTGATGAAAAGCCGGTCGGCGATGGCTCGTGTGGACAAACCGTCAGCGATGAGCAGTGCGATTTCCAATTCCCTCGTCGTGAGCGGGTGAGCGGCGCCTGCGTCAACATCCTTTGTTTTCCTGCCTTCCCGGAAGCCTTTGTCAAAGATTTTTTTCATCACCCCTTGCTCCACGATTTCAAAACCGGCAGCCGCCGCTTCGATGGCGACCTTCAATTCCAACCTGCTGCGGGTTTTCAGCAAGTAGCCGCAAAGCCCTTTGCCGAGGGCGGTTTCAACGAGCGGAATGTCGTCGTAGCTGGTGAGCATGATGATTTTCAGGCGGGGAAAACGCTGCAAAAGCTGCTCGGAGACTTCGATGCCGTCCGGCTCGTTTTCGCCGAAACTGTAGTCCATCAAAACCACGTCGGGCAGCCATTTTTCCACGGCGGCGGGCACGTCGGCAGGCAGGTGGACGAAGCCGCAAAAGTTGACCCGGTCGTCGTCCCGGAAGAGCGCCGTCAAGCCTTCGACGTAGCTGCGGTGGTCGTCGGCGAGGACAACTTTGATTTTTTCGTTCATGTTGAAAAGGCTAACCAAACCATGTTTTCAGCTTGTCCAATAGCTTGAGAAATGCCTGGTCTTCGCATTTGGAAAAGGAGACGTTTTCGGCGATGCTTTTGTAGATGGAAGCGGAACGAGGCTTCCTTGTTTTTTTCAAAACTGTTTCCATGGCTTCTTTGGGGCGGTCAGGCTTCGAAGCATTTTCTCTACGCCATCCATTTTCGACAAGCCACGCATAAAGAGATTGGGATTCCTCCCAATTCAACGCTTTTGAAACGTGCGGTGAATTGAGCCACATCCAGTTTTCAATTTCAGGGTCAACCACGATGGCTGCTACTTTTTCCTCCTGCCAGCCATTGCTGGCAAGCGCATCCGCTACTTTTGTTTCAAGTTCCTCCCTTGCCTGGCTCTCCTGACCGCAACCTTCTTTATCAAAAACGACAAGCGCATGATGGTATTGATTGGAAAAAGGTCTGAGAAAATCGGCGCTTTCGTTCAAGCATCCGGGGTCTCGATTGATGTGCCTGCGAAGGTCAAATGAAAAGTTTCTTGTGCCGCAAACGTGTTCCAGCCGAGGGAGCAAGCCTTTCAACACGTTCTCCGTGTCTAAGTCGGCGACCAGTATGATTAAATCTTTCATGATAAAACGCCGGCGGCAAAAAGGACGCTCAGGTTAGTGCCTCCTTGCCAGCTTTTCAGGCTGGGATGATTTGTTCCACGCACGATGTCGGTCACGCCTTCCTGGGTTTTGGCAAAACAAAGCACGTCTTTCAATTCGACCATGCTCAAAATGACAGGCGAGTGGGTGGCAAGCAAAATCTGCGCATTGTAAACGGAGGAAAGCGACTGGAAAACCGTCTCGATGGCTCTTGGATGAATGCCATTTTCCGGTTCCTCGATGAGATAAACACCTTCAAAATCAGGCAGATAAGCAGGCAGGGTCAATGCGAGTAGGCGCAAAGTGCCATCGGAAACCAGCCAGCTTGGTACTTCGATGCCGTTGTTGTAACGAATTTTCAAGTAGCGGTGGCGGTCGTCGGCACGCTCGACGGTGAAGATGTCCTCGATGTCTGGCAAGGCTGTCCGCAAATGTTCGACCCAGTTTCGGTAGGCGTTCATGTCTCGCTTTTTCAAGCCTTCTACGACCCAGGGAAGATTGGAGCCATCGGTTTTGAATTTTTGGCTTTGCCCGGGGCGGCTTGCCTGGCGGATGTTCAAGCTGTCGAGGATGAAAAGTTGGACGCCTTCGGTCAGTAAATCTTTAAGCCAGGAAGAGGCGGGGAAATGAAATGTATCGGCAGGCAGATTGCCCAATGCTGAATTTTTTAAGCTCAATTTGAATGGGTTCCAAAAGCTAATGATGGGTTTTGTCTCTTCCGGAAAAACAACGACTTGCCCATTTTCATCTCTTTTCAACACGGTTTTGGCATTGTCAGCGCCAAAAAAACGGTTTACCAACTGCTCGTTTTCAACGTGATTTTCAGGGAAGGTTTGGCGAGATGCTCCATTCAATTTGCCAGAAGGTTCCTCCGAATTTAGCAAACCCACCCATTCTTGAAAAATGGCGTGTTCTTCGGTTTTACTCGCAAGCCCTATTTTTACTTCATACCGAATCCTGTCAAATTTTCGGTCGTATGATTGGCTCCGTTGTTCCTCCGGAATTTCCATTTCCACCGCCAATTCAATGTCGCCTCCCCTGCCGGCAAAAGTCAAATCATCAAAGTTTCCGGTGCGCTCGCCAATGGCAAAATCTACCCCCTTCGTCACCAAATCCGCAATAAAACTGATGACATCCAGAAACGTAGTCTTGCCACTCGCATTCGCTCCCACCAGGACATGGAAGTCGCTCAACGGCTGCGAGATGTACTTCAAGCTGCGAAAATTCTTGGTTTCGATTAATCGTATCATGCGACGGTAAAAGTAGAAAAGAGCATGAAAATCTTCGCAAACACGCTTTGCCCTTGCTTAGTGTCAACCAAACGGCAAACCTTTTTGCCGTGCAACAAAATCCACCTACTTTCACCGCTCATAATCGGACAGGATGAACGAAACAAGTACCTTTTTCAAATCCGCCTTCTCGGTGGACAACGTGATTTTTGGCTTCGATGAAGGCGACCTGAAAGTCCTTTTAATCAAGCGTGGAGCCCACCTTTTCCAGGGAATGTGGTCGCTGCCGGGCGACTTGGTCTATCCGAATGAAGATTTGGAAACGGCAGCCAACCGGGTGCTCGAAGAATTGACCGGCTTGAAAAAAGTGTATCTCGAACAAGTACACACTTTCGGAGCGGTGGACAGGCACCCGCTCGGCAGGGTCATCACGGTCGCCTATTTTTCGCTGGTGAAAATCAGCGACTTCCCGCTCATGCCTGCCTCCTGGGCGGAAAAAGCCAAATGGCACAGCGTCGCCCACGCTCAGAAAATGGAGCTGGCTTTCGACCACAGCGAGATTTTGAACACCTGTTTCAACGCCCTCAAACAGCGGGTCAAAACTCGCCCGGTAGGTTTCGAATTGCTGCCGCCAAAATTTACCCTTACCCAATTGCAGCACCTCTACGAAGCCGTCCTGCGCAGCCGCCTCGACAAGCGCAATTTCCGCAAGAAAATCCTCTCGATGAACCTGCTCGAAGACAAGGAAGAATTGCAGGAAGGCGTGCCGCACCGCCCCGCCAAACTCTATCAATTCGACAAGCGCAAATACCACGAATTCGAGGCGGAAGGCTTTGTCTTCGAGTTGAAGGAGACCAAAAGGAAGGAGCGCAAACCCGTTTTGCAAGAATGATGAAAGATGAAAAAGCCCGGTTGGAATTTCCAACCGGGCTTTTTCATCTTTCATCATTCCGTTTCAAAAGCCCCCCAAGCAGGACTTTCAAAATCTCCTGTTCAAGTGCCTTGACCGTGATGCCTCTTTTTTCAGGATACCACCGGTGCAGCCACCGCACCGAGGTCAAAATGGTGAAAAGTGCCACCGTCGGGTTCACCGGACAAAACTCGCCACTGTCAATTCCTTGCTGAATAATTTTGGTGAAACGCCGCTCGTAGTCCTTTCGCAGAGCGAGAAATTCCGCCAGATAAGGCTCGCTCAAATGCCGCCATTCGTCGCTGAAAACGGTGACGGAAGTGACGTCTTCGGCGGCGGTTTGGATGTGCATGGAAATCAGCGTTTTCACTTTTTCGCCAGGCGAAACGGTGAGCAATTCCACCTTTTTCATGGCTTCCAGAAAATGGCGGGCGTTGTCGAAGCAGATTTTGTGCAGGATTTCTTCCTTGCCGCCGAGGTGAGAATACAGGCTCGACACTTGCAGGTTGACCCGCTCAGCAAGGTCTCGCATGGTGGCGGCGAGGTAGCCTTTTTCTTGAAACAGCTTGGCTGCCTCCTCGAAAATGCGCTGCTTGACAGGGGATTTTGGCATCGGAATTAGAAGTCCGAAATTGGGTTTTTTTTTGATTAAATGATTGATGATTACATGATTACATGATTGTTGATGGAATG
>CAZHLB010000668.1:0-4199 GCA_964533005.1 uncultured Saprospiraceae bacterium | reverse complement strand
CTCTGGAACCGCTCCGCCAACGTGCCTTTCAATTCAATGATTGCGGGCATCGGTCGCCAGAATTGCGCCAGCCTCCACCAAAAGCAAAGCACCAGCGTCCTCGGCGACGTCCTCACGATTGGACACGGTGGCATCGCTGCCGACAACGCTTCCAACTCGAATGCCCTGACCGACGGCGCCTACCTCCTCTGGGGCAACAACAACGCCTCCGTCACTTCCGGCAGCCAGGAAATCCAGACCAGCCTCGGCGTCAACAGCCGCCCGGCGAGGGAGTGGAAAATCGTGGAAACCGGCAGCGTCGGCAACGTGACCCTGCGAGTGCCAGAGGCTTCGTTCCCCAATTTGGGCAGCAACGACCTGTATCTTTTGGTGGACGACGACGGCAATTTTGCCGCAGGCGCAACCAAGATTTTGATGACGGACGCTGGCGCAAACCGGGAATTGAGCTATGATTTCAACGGCACGAAATTCTTCACCTTCGCCTGGAAAGTGCCCGACCACGACAACGACGGGGTGTTTGATGCGGTGGATGTGGACGATGATAATGACGGGATTTTGGATAGCAATGAAGGAAACGACTGTCCTGCAATCTTGTCAAATTTCACCTGCTCGAACACGACAGACTATCGTTCGGTCACCTGGACATCGGTCACTCCAAATACTGCGGCAGCAGGTTTTATTCCGTTGGTCAATGGGGACACTGTTTTTGTCAGTTACACAGGCGATGCCCGCTCATTGCAACCGACGCAGATGGGCTCAAGTGCAGAATATTGCCCGGTGACGACACAGCAGATGATTCAGACTTACAGCGGCAACAATGTTTCCCACAAGTTCACTTTTTCCAAAAATGTAATCAATCCGATTTTTCAAGTTTGGTCGCTTGGACAGCCTGGGTATAACGTCACCTATACCTTTACGGATAGCGTGAAAATTCTGAAACAAAATGGAGCCTTGGCTATGCCCGCATGGAATCAGGTGCGTGCCGGTGAGGGCGACGGGTCGGTTTTGTTTGCAGGAATTAAATCGGAAATTGCTTTTGTCGCCAACGTGAGCGAAAACTGGTCTGGTTTACAAGTGGCAGTAGGGGAGGCATCGCCTACGGTCAATGGTGACGGATGTGTTTCGACGGATACCGATGGCGATGGTGTTCCTAATCATTTCGACCTCGACTCCGACAACGACGGCATCCCCGACAACGTCGAAGCACAGGCGACGGCAACCTACGCCGCTCCGAATGCAACCGTCGGCGCAAACGGTTTGCCGACCAACTACGGCACAGGTTTCACCCCCGTTGACACCGACGGCGACGGCACGAAAGACTGCCTCGACGCCAACTCTGACAATGCGCAAAGCTCCGATATGGTCGAAGCTGGCTTGAATCTCGGCTCGTTCAACGACCCCGACATGGACGGTTTGGACAACGATATTGACACCGACGACGCCAATTTTGGGCCCGTCAATGCTGGCGTCACCGACCCGATGACTGCCTACCCGACCCTGGCTGGCGAGGTGAAATGGCGGCAAGCCAACGTGGACACCGACGGCGATAACGTGACGGATAACAACGACGTGGACGACGACAACGACGGCATCCTGGACAACGTGGAATGTGTCAACCAGCCCGCCGCCCTGAACGCAACCTGGACGGGCAGCGGCACAAGCTGGAGCAGCAATTTCGGCGCAACCACCGTCACTGCCACCTACGCAGGCGCATTGTCGAACCAGTCAGGCGGCAACATGGACAAGACGGGTTTCAGCAACCCGGCAGCCAATACTGCGCCTCGCATCTATTTTGAGTACAACACGACGGGCAACCCGACGGGCAGCGTTACTTTCAATTTCAGCCAGCCCGTACTCAACCCGGTTTTGCACCTGGGCGGCATCGGCGGCTCTTCCGGCACGTTGCTCTCGGCGCTTTACACGTTGGGCGGCGGTTTGACCTGGACGGAGCTTTCTGAAAGTCATGCCTCCTTCGTCACGACTTCCACCACTGCTTATCGCAACGTCACGGCAGGCAATCCCAACGATGCCTCCGGCAGTGTGCAGGTGAACGGAACGGTTTCCAGCATCGTGCTGACAATCACAACTGCGCCCGGTTCGTCCGCAAACGTTGACGGCTTGCGCATCACGCTGGAAATTCCCACCTCCTCCCTGTCTTGCTCCGACACCGACGGCGACGGCATCAACAACCAACTCGACCTCGACAGCGACAACGACGGCATCCCCGACAATATCGAAGCGCAGGCAACCGCAACTTACGCCGCACCGAGCGGCACGGACGCTGACGGCGACGGCTTGGACAATGCCTACGAAACGGCTGGTCTCACCCCCGTCAACACCGACGCAACCGACAATCCGGACTACACCGACACCAACTCCGACAACGCCCAGGGCAACGACATGACCGAAGCTGGCTTGAACGCTCTGGCTTTCAACGACGCCGACGGCGACGGTCTGGACGACGATATTGACTCGGACGACGCAGCCTTCGGGCCCGCCAACGCTGGCATCACCAACGTGGCGACGACCTACCCGGCAACCGCCGGAACGCAAGTTGACTGGCGGAGCGCCAACACCGCACCGGCAATCACCAGCAACGGCGCAGGCGCAACGGCGACCGTGCTTGTCCCAGACAACACGACCGCCGTCACGACGGTAACTACAAACGACGCCGACCTGCCCGCCCAGACGATGACTTACAGCATCTCCGGCGGCGCAGACGCTGCACTTTTCAGCATCAACCCGACGACCGGCGTGCTCACGTTCAACGCTGCGCCCGATGCTGAAGCCCCGACCGACGCCAACACCGACGGCACTTACGAAGTGACCGTTCAAGTTTCCGACGGCAACGGCGGCACGGACACGCAGGCGCTTTCGGTGAAAGTTTTGGAAGACCTCATCTACTGCGGCGACGGCATGAGCCTCGACCTCACGGATGATATCGTAGTCACCGACGCCTCCCCGCTGACCAGCGCCACCGTCACCATTTCCGGCACGACCGACGCCGCCCTCGACGTCCTCGACGTGAACCTCGCAGCCTATCCAAATGTGGTGAAAGCATACGTCCACCCAACGTTGACGCTGACCCCGGCGATGATGCAGACCATCACTCCGGCGCAGATGCAGGCGATTTTGAACGAAGTCAGTTTCAACTCGACGAGCGCAACGGCAGGCAACCGCACCGTCACTTTCAGCGTGAACGGCACGGCGAGGGGCAAGCGCACGATTGCGTATCAAGCCTTGTACAACGCCGTTTTGACCGGCACAAAAACCATGTGCACGGGCGCAACGACCAACCTCGTCGCCACCATGACGCCTGCCTCCGGCACGTATTCATTGGTGATAAATGACGGCAGCGCCAACCTCGTCGTGACGAGTTACGTGAGCGGCGCAAACATCCCGGTTAGCCCGACCAGCACAAAAACGTACACGCTCGTCAGCATCACTAACTCGCTGGGTTGCGCAGCGGCAACGATGACAGGCACGCCGACGGTCACGGTTTTGACGAGTTTGGCAAGCAGTCTCGCCGTCGGCGACGCCTCGGCTTGCTCGCCTGCCGACCAGCCAATTGGCATCACGGTCAGCGGCGCAGAACTTGGCGTTGACTACGAATTGACGGACACGAGCGGGGCATCTTTCTCGCCCGTCGTCGCAGGTCAGGGCGCTGGCGCAAACCTCACGCTGACCATTCCGGTGGCGCAAGCGCCGACCGTTTCTACGCCATATTTGGTCGAAGCGACCGCCCTCGGTTGCACGCCTACCAACATGAGCGACACCTCTATGGTGAGCATGGAGGGCCCAATTTCGATTGCCACGCACCCTGCCAACCAGACGGTTTGCGCTGGCGCAAACGTGACCTTCTCACCGAGCGTGACCAACGCAGGTGCAGGCACAATCCTGTACCAATGGCAAAGCAACACGGGCAGCGGCTGGGCTGACATTTCCGGTCAAACGAGCGCAACGCTCTCATTGACAGCGGTTTCGGCGGGCATGAACGGCAATCAATATCGAGTGAAAGCCCGCACCGCAGGCTGCGCCGAATTGACTTCCGACCCAGCCACGCTGACCGTCGAAGGTGGCATCACGTTCTCCTCGCAACCGACCAGCGTCGGCATCTGCGCAGGCGGAAACGCCAGCTTCACGGCATCGGTCGCCAACGCAAGTGGCACAGGCACAATTAGTTATCAGTGGGAAATAAA
>CAZHLB010000667.1:0-4219 GCA_964533005.1 uncultured Saprospiraceae bacterium | reverse complement strand
TGCAACGACGCCAATTCTGCCGTCAATCCTGGCGCAACGGAGACTTGCAATTTGATTGACGACGACTGCGATACGCAGATTGACGAAGGCGTTCAGACCACTTTTTACGCAGATTCAGATAGCGACAGCTACGGAAATGCGGCTTCGACGACCCAAGCTTGCAGCGCTCCGACTGGCTATGTTGCCAATTCAACCGACTGCAACGACGCCAATTCTGCCGTCAATCCTGGCGCAACGGAAGTCTGCAACACGATTGACGATGACTGCGACACGCAGATTGATGAAGGCGTTCAGACCACTTTTTACGCAGATAGCGACAGCGACACCTACGGAAATGCTGCCTCGACGACGCAGGCTTGCATCGTCCCGTCAGGCTACGTTGCCAACTCGACCGATTGCAACGATGCCAATTCTGCAGTCCATCCCGGCGCAGCTGAAATTTGCAACAGCTTGGACGACGATTGCAGCGGCGCTGCGGAAGCCGCAACGACCACCTGGACGGGCAACGGCGACGCCCTGAATTGGATGGACGCTGCCAATTGGAGCGACGGCATCGTGCCGCTTTCTTGCCAGGAAGTGATGATACCTTCGGGAAAGACCGTGAAAATTCCTGCCGGATTGGAAGGCGTCGGGATGGCGCTGGAGGTGAGTCTGGGGGCAGTTTTGACGGTGGAGGAGACGGGGGTTTTGACGATTCAGAATTGAGGCTCACGTGGGGTCTGCGTGAAACCGTGCCGCCAAACTCCAGTTTGGCGGTCAGCTTTTCACCGCCAAACTGGAGTTTGGCGGTCAGCTTTTCACCGCCAAACTGGAGTTTGGCGGCACGGTTTCACGCAGACCCCACATCAAGAAAGCCTGCTTCGATAATCTTCGTAGCCAAATTTTCGGACGGTTTTCAACTTCCCCTCCTCCGTCCAAATGCAAATATCAGGATGCCGCACCCCGTTGAACATGCTGGTTTTGACCATCGTGTAGTGCATCATGTCCTCGAAAACGAGACGGTCGCCCACCTGCAATTCCTTCTCAAAAGAATACTCGCTCATGAAATCCCCCGACAGGCAACTGACGCCGCCGATGCGGTAAGTCGGCTTGCCGGGCACGGGGTCGGTTGCGCCGATGATGCGAGGTCGGTAGGGCATTTCCAGCGTGTCGGGCATGTGGCAGGTGAAACTCAGGTCGAGGATGGCAGTTTGGACGCCCCTGCTTTCGTGGATGTCCAGCACCGTGCCAACGAGGACGCCGGTCTCCCAGGCAATGGCGCTGCCCGGTTCGAGGATGACGTGGACGCCCCAGCGGTCTTTGAATTTTTTGAGCAAACCAATCAAATGTTCGATGTCGTAACCCTTCCGGGTCATCAGGTGACCGCCGCCCATGTTCACCCATTTCAACTGCGGAATTAGATGCCCGAAACGCCGCTCGAATGCCGCTAGCGTTTTTTCCAGGTCGTAACTCGTTGATTCACAAAGCGTGTGAAAATGCAAACCTTCGATGCCTTCCGGCAAACCATCTTTGAAAGCCGTCTCCACCTCACCCAGGCGGGAGCCGGGAGCGGCAGGATTGTACAAAGCCACCTGCACTTCGGAATATTCGGGATTGACACGGATGCCGCAGGAAATGGCGGTGGAAGGGATGATTTGCGGCTCCGGTTGGTCGGCAGCTGGATTTTCCAGGCGTTGCAAACCAGCTTCAGCGACTGCGTCAGACCTGTCAGCACTTTCAGTGCTGACAGGTCTAAATGCAGCATTGAACCGCTCGATTTGCGGTCGGAACCGCTCGTATTGTGCGATGGAATTGAAAGTCAAATGCGAACTCAGGCGCAGCATCAGCTCGAACTCGTCGGGCGAGTAGGCGACGGCGTAGGTGTGCGCTTTGCAGCCCATTTCGTGGTAAATCAGGCGGGCTTCGTTGAGCGAACTGGCGGTTGCGCCGCTCAGGTATTTTTTGATGAAAGGGAAAACGCTCCACATCGCAAAGCCTTTGAGGGCGAGGATGATTTCGACGCCTGCTTCCTGCTGGACGGCAGCGATAAGCTCGAGGTTTTTGCGGAGGAGGGCTTCGTCGAGGACGAAGGAGGGGGATTTGATTTTGTCGTAATTGATTGGCATAAAGGTCATTTTGTATCTTTTAGAACAATGCGGGCTTTCTCCCTCGCTATCCCAATCGTCGCAATCGCCCCCGAATTAAACCGCAAAAAATCGCTCTCGATGCCGTCCGAAAATATCACGCCGTTCACCGGCATGAAGGATTCGACGGTCAATTTGTTCTCGCCGCCGAGGATGCCGGCGGTCAAGCCAGCCTGCGTTTTTTTGCTTTCAAACGGCTCCCTGACCACGAACATTAACTGGTTGTCTTTCAATTTAGGCTGCTTTTTATTGCCGCCTTTTCTTTCCACAAACTGTAACATGCCGTAAGTCATGTTGAAAATGGAACTTAGCCAACCCGTTGAACCAGAGGCAGTTGAGACGATGATGCCGGAAGATGAATGCTCCTCGGTCTTGTCCCGGTAGGCGATTTTGTACCGGGCGGAAACGTGCGACGAAGCGCCGATGAACAGGTCGTTGAAGGCGAGCAGCCGCTGCCCGTCGTTCAAGCGGGCTTCGGCAAGAGCGGCAATTTTGGCGGGAAACTTTCCGGCGAGAACGCCTTCCACGCCACCGAGAAAATTGTCCGGCGTGAAGGGCAGCAAGACGCCATCGTACCGCTCGGCGTCAGGATTGACGGCGACCATCGGCAAACCTTTGACGTATTTGGCGGCATTGGCGACCAACCCATCCTGCCCGACCACCACAACTACTTGATTTTCACTGAAAAGAAAGGAAGGCAAAAAACTCCGCTCCACGATTTTGTTTTTGACGACCGTGGAAAGCCGCCGTTGCACCAGCGAAAGGGAGTCGTGAAAATGAGCGTGCTCGGCTTCGTATTCCTCGAAATTGCCGCCCGAATGCTCGATGTAAAATTTCGCCTGCGCCTTGGTGTTGAACCGCTCGACGAGCAACTCCAGGCGAGTTTTGTTTTTCACGAGGATGGCGTACTCGATTTTCATTTTTCAAGGTAAACTCTGTCCGTCCCGGAGGGACGCAACATCGGTAGCTCTTGCTACAACCTAAACTTTCCAGTCCCGTAGGGACGCAACTTGAATTGTGTTGCGTCCCTACGGGACAGGAAAGATGTGCGTTGGCGGATGCTACCGATGTTGCGTCCCTCCGGGACGGGTGTCAGGAAATCAGAGGCTGAATTGATGTGCATTGGCGGATGCTACCGATGTTGCGTCCCTCCGGGACGGGTGTCAAGAAATCAGAGGCTGAATTCACGTTTTTTTAGGCGGGTTCCGTTCGCTCAGAAGCGTCTCCAACAATTCGGAACTGATGTTGAGATTGCCAATTTTCTCGGCATTTTCGGCAAGCTGGCGGAAAGCGAGGGCGATGTTGAAACGTGGGTCGGGGTTGTTGTTGAGCGCCACGAGGGTGCGCCAGTCCATGTCCCGGAAGGGTTTCAGGGTGGTTTCGGTGACGAAGCCTTGCGTTTCCGCCACCTTCTTTTCGTTCTCGGTTTTTTGCTCGATGAGCTGCTTGCGCTGGTTTTCGATGGCGATGTCCGCCTGGATTTTCATCTCCCGGAGCTTGCGGTCGTTTTCGGCTTTTTGCACTTCGGTTTCCATCTTTTTCTCGTCAATCTGCTTCTTCTTTTCCTCAACGGCGATTTCGGTGTTCAACTCGCTTTCCTTGATTTTCCGCTCTTGTTCCACGGCAAAATTTCGGCGGTCGTAGATGGCGTGGTCGGCTTCCTGTTGCAATTTTTCACGGGTCTCGGTTTCAAGCGCCCGCTCCATTTCCGGCGTCGCCCGCACGGCTAAAATGTTGACGCTCAACACTTCCACGCCGAGCACGGCAATCGCCTCCGACGCCCGCAAGCCTTCGGCAATTTTTGCCTCGATGCTCTTCGCCGAGCGAATGGCTTCTTTCAGACCCAGGCTATGAATGAAGGAAGAAGTGGCAGTTTGTGCCTCGTTGATGAGGCGTTGGTTGAGTTTTTCGATTTCATTTTTCTTGTAAATGCCCCTGCCATCAACGGTGAAGTCGAGCAGTTCCGCTAATTGTTTCGGGTTGTCGATTTTGTAGGTCAACTGCCCCTGGATGGTGATGCTTTGGTAGTCGGTGGTGGTCTCATTGAAGATGAAAGGCAGGTCGTTGCTGCCCATCGGGATGGCGGCGATGGAGCT
>CAZHLB010000666.1:0-4222 GCA_964533005.1 uncultured Saprospiraceae bacterium | reverse complement strand
ACTTCACCGGGTTCGCCAGCGCCGCCTTCACGCTCTGAAAACTCACCGTCAAAAAAGCAATCGCCACTGCCACAAATCCCGCCAGCGCAAACACCGACCAATGAATGTCAATGCGGTAAGCGAAGTCTTGCAGCCACCGTTCCATGAAAAACCAGGCGATGGGAGAGGCAATGACCAATGCCAAAATGACCAATTTCAGAAAGTCTTTGGAAAGCAAACCCACGATGCCCGTCACGTTTGCACCCAGCACTTTGCGCACCCCGATTTCCTTCGTGCGCTGCTGAACGGTGAAAGTCGCCAAGCCGAGCAGCCCGATGCAGGCGATAAAAATGGCGAGCGATGCGAAAGCGCCGATAATTTTCCCGATGCGGTTTTCGGCTTCGTACAAGCGGTCGAAACGCTCGTCGAGGAAGGTGTAGGCGAAGGGCTGTGAGGGCGCCACTTTCATGCCCTGGAAAAACCCCTCTGTTCAGGTAATTTCCCAAATATTTCCTTCCTTGTTTCGGCACTTGATGCGTTGAACCGACAATGCATCATTTTATGCACTTTCATGGCTTGTGCGAAGCATATTTCACCGCCGCCTCCAATATCTTTTTCGTCACCTCCAGTTCCTCTTTGTTCCTCGGCGAATAGACCATCATGTAGGTTTTGGCGGCGGGACCGTCGCCAGCCAGCCCGTGCAGTTCGCCCCAGCCAGCTTCTATGACCGTCTTCGTGTCGCTGGGGCTGAGGATGATATGCATCGAGCCGTCAAAATGGTGGATATGCCCGACCTCGGCGTGGGAAATTGGCACTACCGTCTGGTTGCCAGCCGTGCTGTCCCGCAGGAAGATGCCGGGGTTATTGCGCTCCAGCCAGCTCATTTTGTATTCGAGGGCGTATTTTTTATTGGCAACCATGTCGTCGAAGATTTGCTGTTGCAGTTTGCGGGTCGCTTCGTCGTTGTGCTGGTCGGTCTGTCGGTGCGGCACGGCGAAAGGGGCGATGCCGGGTTTCGTGCCCTTGCGCTTGGGCAGTTTTTTCAGCGTAGCGAGGTCGCCCGGCTTGCTGATGTCGGCTGCCACCCGGCTGGCGTCGAGGGGGTTTTTCATCCTGCCACTCAGCATTTTCATCGTCCGGTAGCCTTCCAAAGTGTGCGGGATGCCGCCGACGCCGAGCGCCGTCCAAGCCTGATAATCAGCCCATTCCGCCGCCGTCAGTTGCGCCTGGATGAAGGAAATGGCGGTCTGTTTTTGCGTTCCCAATGCGTCAATCCCAAGTTCCACCACGTCGCCGGGCTTCAGGAAAACGGGCGGTTTTTGCCCCAAGCCCACCCCCGATGGCGTCCCCGTGACAATCACATCCCCCGGCAGCAGGGTCATGTGACGGCTGATGAAACTGACGAGGAAGGGGATTTTGAAAACCATGTCGCTGGTGTTCGACTCCTGCATTTTTTTGCCGTTCACGGTCAGCCAGATGTCGAGGTTCTGCGCATCGCCAGCGGCTGTTGGCGTGACAAGCCAGGGACCGAGCGGGCAAAACGAGTCATAGCTTTTGCCTTTCGTCCACTGACCGGGGCTTTCGAGTTGCCAGGAGCGTTCGCTGTAATCATTTGCAATTGCAAACCCGGCGATGTAGTTCATGGCGTTTGCCTCCGAAATATTGGCAGCCCGCTTGCCGATGACGATGGCGATTTCCACCTCCCAATCCGTTTTCGCCGAGCCGTCGGGAATGATAACAGGGTCGTTGGGGCCACAGAGTGAGGTACTCGCTTTTTGAAAAATAATCGGCTCCTTCGGGATAAGCTGTCCGGCTTCAGCGGCGTGTTTGGCGTAGTTCAGCCCGATGCCGATGATTTTGGAAGGGCGAGCGACGCAGCTTGCAATCCGCACGCTTTCAGGCACTTGTGGACAGCGGGTGGCGTTGGATTCCAGCCATTTTGCCAATCGCTCCAAGCCGTTTTTTTCAAAAAAAGCCTCGTTGTAATCTTCGCCGAAGGCGCTCACGTCGAGCATTTTGCCGTCGGTGGAAACGACGCCGGGTTTCTCGCTACCGATGTTGCCGTGGCGGAAGAGTTTGAGGGCGGGCATGTTTTGGGCAAAGAGGCTCGACTGGGCGAGCAGGAGGAGAAAAAGGAGATTTTTCATGGATAAGGTTTATTCAAGCTGTTTTTCAATCTGCTGTAAAAGCACTTTGTTTTTGTCGAGCAACCCATTTTCAGGTTGCTCGAAAATATGAAGGTGGCGCAGCGCCAATTGCGCCAGCACCCAAGTCGAAATGGCGATGCGGCGGAAGGCAAACTCGTTGGATTCCAGCATATCCTCGCCGTCCATTTTCAGGTCTTCGACCAGCCTCGACAGGTAGCTTCGCTCGTCCCGCCTGTCCTGTTTTTCTTTCTGCAAGTCGTTGATTTCCAGCGCAATGAGTATCCCCGCCACCACGAGGATGATTTCCCCGATGGCATAGGCAAGGTATTGTTTCAGCTTGCCTTCGGCAATGAGTTTTTGCCTGATTTTCCTGAAAATGGCAACCATTTTATACGATTGACCAACTCCTGTTTTAATCTTTTCTGAACTCGCCCAATACCCGCAACTCCACCTCGTTGCTCACCATCATCTCCGGCAGATTGACGCCGATGCCGAAGTCCAAGCGGTTGATTTTGCCGGTGGCTTTGATGCCGATTTCGGGTTTTTGCGCTCTTTGATTCATCTCAGGTCCGCCGAGGACGACATCGAGCGTGACGGGCAGGGTCTTGTCCTTTATGGTCAGGTCGCCCGTCAGCTTCCACCGATTGCCCATGATGCGCTTGAAGGAAGTGCTTTTGAAGGTCATCGCCGGGAATTTTTCCACGTCAAAGAAGTTTGGGCTTTTCAGGTCCTTGTCCCTGAAATCGTTGTCGGTATTGAACGAAGCGGTCTCGGCGCTGAACTCGAAAACGGCGTCGGAGAAGTCCTCCTTCGTAGCTGTGATTTTGGCGGTGTATGCCTTGAAATTGCCGTCCACTTCCGAAATCAGGTGGTGGCTGACGGTGAAGCCGACCCGGGAGTGACCTTTGTCGAGCGACCAGGTTTGCGAAAAAACACTGGCAGCAGCCAGCAAGAAAGCGAAAAGGAATACTGATTTTTTCATTGTAAATAATTGATTGTGAAAGGTTTTTATTTTTTGAACTTCCCCACCCGCTCATCCTTAATCACTCCCTTCCAGTTCATCCCAAAGCCAAAATCGTAGCTGTGCCCCTCGCTGTCCTTGTGGCATTTCATGTCATGCGGGGCATCTTCGGCTTGGCGCTCCACCTCGCTCATGCTGGTTGGCATCTGGAAGGGCAACAGTCCGGATGGCTCAACTTTGCCCGTGATGATGTCCAAAACGGCTTGGTCCTGCACCCGAAAATTGACCAAAATGGCGTCGGACTGTTTTTCAAACTCACTGAATACCAGCGGATTGTCCACTGCCACGCTGACGATGACAGGCTTGCCCTTCATTTTGGCGGCGGTCTCCGTCACCATGCCGAGGTCGGTTACGTTGCTGGTTTTCACGGTCTTGCCTTTGTAGCTGCGGTTGTTGGTTGCTTCTTTTGGGTCGCCTCCTGCAATGCTCGTGGCACGGGCATCGGTGGCGGTGTAGTCGTTGTATTGGAGGCTGATGGGCAGGTAGCCGTTGCCGTCCGCTTTGATGTCGGTGCTGTCGTAGCCGATGCCCGACTTGGGGCTTTCGATGAAAACCAGCGCCAAATCAGCCTTCGTGGGGTCGTCGGTCACGTCGAAGTATTTTTTCACCAGCTCCATGTTAACGGGGTAGTCGAGTTTCTCCGGCGTCTTTACGCCGAGGAAGTTGACACTGGCGGGCGTGAATTTTTTCGGCACATACACCGTTTTGCGCCCTTTTATGGGCAGCACGTTACCCTTGTTTTTCAATAAAACCTGTGATTTCAACTGAGCTTCGTAGCCTTCCTTCATGAAACCGGGGTTGCCCACCGTGGCCTTCGTCGCAGCGGGGTCGAGGTAGGGGTTTTCAAAAAGGCCCGTCCTGAAAATATTGCGGAGCAACCGGACTGCGCTCTGCTCCATGCGCTGGCGCATCCATTTCTCGCCGTGCTCCTTCACGCCCATTTGGTAGGCATCGAGGATGGGCTGCGCCACGTTGTTGCCGCCGAACTGGTCAACGCCCGCCATAAGCACCTTGTAGTGGCGCTCCGCAAGGCTGAGTTTTTCGATGCCCCAGGGCTTGCCGCCGATGAACGAGT
>CAZHLB010000665.1:0-4223 GCA_964533005.1 uncultured Saprospiraceae bacterium | reverse complement strand
GGACGGGACGGTTCCTCTGCGAGGATGACAAAAGCGACTCAGAGCGACAAAGAGCGGCAGTTTAGAAAATTTGTGATGACTCATGTTTGCCTCCAATTTTTATGGAAATCGAAAAGCAAAAAATAGTCGAAGCACTCTGGAACGTCAAAGACCCGCAAACCGGCAAAGACATCATCGCCGCCCGGCGGGTGGAAAACCTTGAAATTCAGGGAGATAACGTCAATTTTCACCTCGTCCTCCCTTCGCTCAACAGCCCTCACAAACAGGAATTGACCTTCGCTTGCGTCGCCGCCGTGCAGGAAGTTTACCCTTCGGCAAACGTCAACGTCCACGTCGTGGCAAAAACCGGAAATGCGCAGGAAAACAGCAGCGTCGTCCCGCATATCCGCAATATCATCGCCGTCGCATCGGGAAAAGGCGGGGTCGGAAAAAGCACCGTCGCCGTCAATTTGGCATTGGGACTCAAGAAGTTAGGCGCAAAAGTGGGCTTGCTCGATGCCGATTTGTACGGGCCCAGCATCCCGACGATGCTCGGTTTGCAGGGCGAGCGTCCGAAAATACAGGAGGTGTACGGGCAGGCTAAAATTGTGCCTTTGATGGCTTACGGGATGCCGGTGATTTCCATCGGTTTTATTGTCGAGCCAGAGCAGGCGGTCGTGCTGCGGGGACCCCGGCTGGCAGCCATCATCAAGCAATTTTTCAACGACGTGCTTTGGGAACCGCTTGATTATCTGGTAGTTGACCTGCCGCCGGGCACCGGCGACATTCAACTTACCCTGGTGCAAACTGTTCCTGTCACGGGCGCCGTGATGGTGACAACACCGCAAGAAGTTGCAGTGGCAGACGCCGTGAAAGCGATGAATATGTTCCTGATGCCTTCGGTGGACGTGCCGATTTTGGGGGTTGTGGAAAACATGGCGTGGTTCACGCCGGAAGACCTGCCGGAGCGCAAATACCTGCTCTTCGGCGAAGGCGGCGGCAAGAAATTGGCGAAGCTGGGAAACACAATGCTGCTCGGTCAAATCCCCCTCGTGCAAGGCGTCCGGGAGGGTGGCGACCAGGGGACGCCAGCCATTTTGAAAAGCCAATCGCCTGTCAGTCAGGCGTTTTTGAAGGTGGCTGAAAACGTTGCCCGGCAAACGGCGCTGCGAAATGAAATGATGGCTCCGACGAAAAAAGTAGAAGTAGTTTAATTGCTAATTGTTGATTGTTAATTGTTTATGCGGCAATTGACAATCAACAATTAGCAATCAACCATTAATAAATGTCAGCACAAGAAAAAATGACCCTCCTGCAAAAAATCGAAGCGGCGCTCGACGATATCCGCCCCCATCTGGCTGCCGACGGCGGCAACGTGGAAGTGGTCGAAGTCACCGACGACGGAACGGTGAAAGTGCGGTGGCTCGGCAATTGCGAAAACTGCTTCATGTCTATCATGACCATGAAAGCAGGCATCGAGCAAGCCATCAAAAACAAAGTGCCCGGCATCCACCATATCGAGGCGGTGAACGGGATGGAGTTGGTTTAAAACCTTTGCAGGCAGGCGGCTTTTGAAGAAAATTTTTTTCAAAATTTTTCTTCAAAAGCCGCCTGCCTGCTGCTGTTTTTTGCATGAGCCGACAGGAACTTTCCGACCTGATTTTTCAAAAAAAATCCTTCCTCTGCATTGGCTTGGACAGCGACCTGAGCCGTCTGCCAAAGCATCTTCTTGACTCGGACGACCCCGTTTTTGAGTTCAACCGGCAAATCATCGAGGCGACCCGTGACCTTTGCATTGCCTACAAACCAAACCTGGCTTTTTATGAAAACCTCGGCAGCCGGGGCTGGCGCTCGCTCGAAAAGACGCTCGAACTGGTTTCCGGCTGCCACTTCACCATCGCCGACGCAAAGCGGGGCGACATCGGCAACACTTCCCGGCAGTACGCCAAAGCTTTTTTTGAAACCTTGAACTTCGATGCCCTCACCGTTGCGCCGTACATGGGCGAAGACAGCGTGAAACCGTTTCTTGAATTTGAAGGAAAATGGGTGATTTTGCTGGCGCTGACGAGCAATGCTGGCAGCCGGGATTTTCAATTTTCACCGCAGGAAAATGGCGAACCGCTGTTTGAAAAAGTGATGCGCAAAGCCGCCGAGTGGGGCAGCCCGGAGAACCTGATGTTCGTCACCGGCGCAACGCACCCTGAAAAATTTGAGGAAATCCGCCGCATCGCTCCCGACCACTTTTTGCTCGTGCCAGGCATCGGGGCGCAGGGTGGCGACCTCGACGAAGTTTGCCGTTTCGGGCTGAACGGGCAGGCGGGTTTGCTGGTCAATTCTTCCCGGGAGATTATTTTTGCCAGCTCCGGCGAGGATTTTGCGGAGCAGGCACGAGCGGCTGCGCTTAAAATTCAAAGCCGGATGGCTGAAATTTTGAAGCCTCTCATTCAAGCAAAGCATTTCAAATAATCGAAAGTGGCTTTATCAAAACACTCATTTTTTTTCAACACATAGTCACATAGTTCACATAGCTGTCGAGCCTAACTATGTGAACTATGTGACTATGTGTTGAAAAAAAAAATGAGTGTTTTGATAAGTCATTTTGCCATTTATTCTTCTTCCATGAAAAAACTCATCCTGCCTCTCGCCTTCATCATTTCTTCTTTTTCCTTGACCGCCCAGCATTTCGAAGCGGGCATTTTGGTTGGACTTTCCAACTACCTCGGCGACGTGTCCAACAACTCCAGTTCTCTGTACCTGGGAGAAACCAAACCTGCCTTCGGCATCCTGGCGAAGTACAATTTCAACGACTTCTTCGCCGCCCGGCTGGGCATGAATTACACATGGGTCGCAGGCAGGGACGCCAATGCGAAAAAGGACGACTTCGTGCGCCAGCGCAATCTGAATTTTCAATCTAACATCCTGGAATTCAGCCTTATCGGTGAGTTCAACATCCTCGGCTACCAGCCGTATGCTTTGAGTCGCCCGTTTTCGCCTTTCATTTTTGCGGGCATTTCCGTCTTCAAATTCAACCCGAAAGCTCGCTATCAGGGCAACTGGGAAAAATTACAACCGCTTGGAACGGAAGGTCAAGGAATGCCTGGCAGGGATGAAAAATATGGCTTGACCTCGCTCGCCATTCCCTTCGGCGTGGGCGTGAAATATGCTTTGAACGACAAAATCAACCTGGGTCTGGAGCTTGGCGCACGGCGCACTTTCACTGATTGGCTCGACGACGTTAGCACGACTTACGTTTCTTATCCTGAATTGCTTGCAGCAAACGGCGAATTGGCAGCCGCCCTCGGCAACCGCACCGGCGAACTGAACGGCGGCGAACCTGCCGTCGTGCCAACCGGCACGCAGCGGGGCGACGAGGCAAGCTCCGATTGGTATTTCACGCTCGGCGCAACGGTGACTTATAATTTTTTGGACAACGGGCTGATGGGCAGCAGGGGGAGGAGCAGGTCGAAGAGAGGGTGCAAAACGGGGCTTTGATTTTAATGTTGATGTTGATAAGAGTTGATGAGGGTTAATGAAGGTTGATGTTGGGACGTCGCAACATCAACCTTCATTAACCCTCATCAACTCTTATCAACTTTAACCCTAAATTGCCACTAAAATCGTCCATTCATGTATGCAACCGTAGAAACAGACCAGTCTTTGACCATGCGCTTGCGCCAAGGGCAGCCCGTTGTGTTCAAAAGCGATTTGAGCAAGGAGGAATTTCACCGCTACTTGCTGCGCAACCCGGAATTGCGAATTGAACGAGACAAGCATGGCATCGTCACAATTCACCCTTTCATGTCTTACGATAGCGGAATTTCAGAAGGAGACGCCTTCTTTTTTCTCAAACTTTGGGCAAAACAGCACCCCCGGCTCGGCAAGGTTTTCAGCCCTTCCACCAGTTTTAACATGCCCGATGGCTCGGATTACAAAGCGGATGGCGCTTTCATCTCCATGCAAAAACACAACAGCCTCACCGAAGATGAACGCAAACACATCGCCAGTATCGTACCCGATTTTGTGATGGAAGTGCGCTCGAATACAGACTCCATCAACAAGTTGAAAAAGAAAATGGAAGAAGCATGGATTGCCAACGGCGTCCGGCTCGCCTGGCTGATTGACCCTATCAAACAAAAGGCTTGGGTTTACCGCCTGGATGGTTCGAGCGAAGACGTGCCCGATTTTTCATACACCCTTAATGGCGAGGATGTTTTGCCGGGTTTTGAATTGAAATTGAGTGAATT
>CAZHLB010000664.1:0-4224 GCA_964533005.1 uncultured Saprospiraceae bacterium | reverse complement strand
CGCGTCATCCGCGTTCCCATCCTCCTCGCGTCCCACAAGAATTGTCAGAGAACTAAATAATTAGCGCATCGCCCATGCCTCGTTCTTTTTGCGGAAAGCCAGTTTTCCGTTGAAATAAATCATAGCGCCGACCACGAGCAGCCCGCCAAATGCCGTCAATCCGTAGCTCGCCACCTTGAAAAATTGAAGCCAACCGATGCCCGCCTGCCCAAAATCTTTCCAAAGCAGCACCGCCACCGAGCCTAAATAACCGAAGGCATCCGCCACGTAAATCAAAAAACCGGCATTGCCCCGCAGCCGAAATGCCGCCATCATCCGGTCGAACAGGATGCAGTTGAAAGGCACGTAGGCGACGTACAAACCCAGCCCCGCCAGCACCATCCAGGCAGCGCCGCCCAGGGCATTGTTTTCAAATAAAAATGTAGCGCCGCCCACCAACAGCGCCCCGCAGAGCACCAGCCAAAAGTAAGTGCGCAGCGCCTGCGCATGATTTTTCAGCCACACGGTTGCGCCCAGCATCCCCAGCACGAATACGGCAATCGGTATTTCCGAAAGGGTAAAAATGGCAGGCATATCGCCGAAGCCGAGCGCCGACCAGATTTCTACGGCGAAGTTGTCCCGCACATCCCGGTACGCCGTGAGCAAGGTGTAAAATGTGATGAGCAAAACCAGCCCCGGCGCAAAGCGGCGAAACAGCGCCCGGCGTTCCGCCTTGTTCATCGGCGCACGCTCGCTGCGTAGGGCGACGTCTTCGGGAGTGGGCGGCGGGATTTGTTCGAGCAAAAAAATGAAGCCGAGCAGGGGCAGCAAAAACACTGCTCCCGTTGCCGCAGGCATCCAGAATTCGCTGACGCCAAACTCCAGCATCAGCCATTTGCCCACCGACTTCACCGCTCCCGATGCCACGATGAAACTGGCGCTCAAGCCTGCGCCAAGTATTTCCGAAGTGCGCCGACCTTCGAGATAGCTAAAAACGATGCCCCATATCATGCCCAGCGGAAGCCCGTTGAGTAGCAGCAGCGCAACGTTCCAGGGGGCAGGCACGACGGCGAAAAGCAACAGCGCCGCCTCCGCCAGTAAAATCAGACTGACAAAAAGTATAGCCCGGCTGCGGCTTTTCAACTCGGAAATGATTTTGATGCCGAGGAATTTGGACAAGGCATAACCCGCCACCTGCGCAATCACCAGGGCGCTTTTGTAGGTCAAATCTTCGCCCAGTGAAGCTTCCCCACCGAATGTGGCAACGGTGAGTGGTTTGCGAAAAGCGTACATGCAGAAATAAGCGCCAAAGGCGGCGAAAATGGCGTAGGCAACAAATGCGGAGTCGCTTGCCCGGCTGATGCGGGATTTTAGCATGGCGATTTTTCGGGCAAGCTACCGGGACGATTTTTGGGAGGCGTTAAACGAGAATGAAGTTTGAATGAAGGTTCTGCTTGAAATGGTCAAATCATGGTGATTTCAAAAATCACCATGATTTAAACCGCCCTCGCCCATTTAAGCCATCTCCAACGAAGCGGAAGCAATGCACTCGCTCAAGAAATTTTTCAGGTCTGCCATCGAATTCAGCAACCCGTCGTTGTCGTAAGCCAGCAATTCTTCCCGGGTGTGCGTGCCGTTGGTCACCGCCAGGGAAAGCAGGCAGTTTGCAGCGTTTCCCTCCATCAAATCCACCGGCGTGTCGCCGATTTTGACCACCTGTTTCGGGTCTTCGATGCCGAGCATTTCCATGGCTTTTAAAATCATATCAGGGTGCGGGCGACCCTTGCCGCCGGTCTCGTCGGGCGTGACGGACAGGTCAATCACTTCGCCGTTCATGTAGTTTTCATCCAAGCCTTTGTCCCAGCCCAGGCGGTTCAAAATGAGGTTGGCGACCTCCCGGTAGAAGCCGGTGTTGAGGGCGATTTTGATGCCTTTCGAGCGCAGCCAGGCGAAAATTTGCAGCGTACCCTTCGTCGGATAGACGGGGTGCGAGCGGTAGCGATGCTCGAGGAACTCTTTGAAAGTGGCAAAGGTCTCCGCCACATTCGTCTGAAAATCAGGATGTTGCCTGCCGATGGATTCTTCCCAAAGCGTTTCGATGACAATTCTTTTCGGAATGCCGTGCATGGCGTTGATGCGGCGGCGGCTGGTAATCAAGCCGGTGGCAAGAGCGGCTTCGTAGAAAGCATTTTCCACGTCCTGGTTGTCCATAACAGTAGTGCCAGCCATGTCGAAAACGACGAGTTTCACCTGTTTCATGTGCATTTATTTTCTGCGAAATTAGGCTACTGTCGAAAGCCATGAGCCATCGGCAGGTGAAGTTTACAAAAAGATAAAACAGGGTTTTTAGCTCGCCGATAGCTTTGACGGATGATGAAAAACGAACCAACCTTCGACATCACCATCGTCGGCACAGGCATCGTCGGCTTGGCGCTCGCCTGGCAAGCTGCCAAACGAGGGCTCAAAGTGGCAATGTTCGAGCGCCACCCACGAGCAATCGGCGCTACCGTTCGCAATTTTGGCATGATTTGGCCCCTCGGGCAGCCGCTCCAAACCTTCGACCGGGCTATGCGCTCACGAGCCACCTGGCTCGAACTTTCCAAAAAAGCAAACTTCTGGGCGGCTGAATCCGGTGCGCTTTGCCTGGCTTACCACGAAGACGAAATGCAGGTTTTGCAAGAATTTTTTGAAACCCGGCAAGGCAGCGGCTACCAAATTCAACTCCTTTCTCCTGCCGAAACGCTCGTCAAAAGCCAGTCCGTCCATCCGACTGGCTTGAAAGGCGCACTTTGGAGCGCCACCGAAGTCAATGTTGACCCCCGGCAAGCCACGCAGCAAATCCATGTCTATCTGCGGGAAAAAATGGGCGTGCAGATTTTTTACAATACTGCCATCACGCAAATTGACAATCCCTGGTTGAGCAGCGGCAACCGTTCCTGGCAGGCGGAGCAGATTTTTGTGTGCAGTGGCGCAGATTTCGAGACGCTCTTTCCCGAAGTTTTTGCCCAAAGCGGCATCACCAAATGTAAGCTCCAGATGATGCGCACCCAGCCGCAGACCGCCGGTTGGTCGCTGGGGCCCACGCTTTGCGGCGGGCTGACTTTGCAGCATTATGGCGCTTTTGCTCATTGCGAAAGCTTGAAAAAACTAAAAAAACGCTTCGCCAAATCGCTGCCGGATTACACCCGATGGGGCATTCACGTGCTGGTGTCGCAGACTGCCAAAGGTGAAGTGACGATTGGCGACAGCCACGAATACGGGCTGGACGTCAGCCCATTCGACAGGGATTTCATCAATCAACTGATTCTGGATTACCTGGAAACCTTTGCCGTGCTGCCAAACTTGCACCTCGCCGAGACTTGGCACGGCGTCTATCCGAAACTGAAAGGAAGCACTGAATTTGTGCAGGAAGTAGAGCCTGGCGTCACGATTGTCAACGGGCTGGGCGGGGCGGGAATGACGCTGGCATTTGGGTTGGCAGAGGAGATTTTCGCAAGGGATAGTCGCTCGGTGAGCGCCGAAAATTATGGGTGAGCGTTGGTTGCCTGAGCTTGTAAATGCCGCAGGCACAACACTTTGTACTTCTCCAAATCCGGCAAAGGCAAACCCGTTTCCTTCGCCGTCTCGTCCCACTGCCGCATTTTTATCATCCAATCGAAAAGGAAATCCATTTCAAAATTGGCGGCTTCTTCCGCAGACATGCTGCCGCCTTGCCAAACGAGCGTCTGCCTGCTGGCGTCGCTGAGTTTTTCGAGGTATTCCGCTTTTTTGAAAGTCAGGTAGCGCTTCGCCTGCACGTGCCCTTTGACGAGGCGGCAGATTTTTTCCGAAAAACCCACCCGGCGCAGGAAAGTCGCCCCGACTTGTTCGTGGTGCAAGATGCCCAAGCCGGGCATTTCTTCTTCGTTGGGCAAAGCGCAGAGGTGACCAAAGTCGTGCAGGAGTGCGGCGAGGACGATTTCTTCATCGCCGCCTGCCGCTTCGGCAAGTTGCGCTGACTGGCAAGCGTGCTCGATTTGACTGACTGGCTCGCCGATATATTCTTCCTGACCCCGGCGGCGGAAAATGGAGAAAATTTCTTCCGTCGCTTGTTCGGGGTTGATTTTCAATGTCATGGCAAGTGATTTAGCGTAAGTTTTGAATGCACGACGCAGCCAACCCGCCACCACCCCCAACCCCTAAAGGGGGGCTGACCCTGCTAAAATTCAACTGTTGAGCCATGTTTCGGCAGTTGAATTTTAGCAG
>CAZHLB010000663.1:0-4227 GCA_964533005.1 uncultured Saprospiraceae bacterium | reverse complement strand
GTCCGACCGTCCCAATCCTTAATATCCTTCCAAATCCCTCAAATCCTAATTCAAAAAACTCAGTCATGGCAAAATCCTGGACGCAATGGTTTGAAATCCCCGTCGCCGACTTCGACCGGGGAAAACGCTTTTACGAGCAAATTTTCCAGATGGAAATTCATGTGCTCGACCTGGGGGAAAATTTCAAGATGGGCTACTTCCCACACGGCGGCGTGGGCGGCGCAATCTGCTGGGGCGAATGGTACAAGCCTTGTGCTGGCGGCACTTTGGTCTATCTCGATGCCAACCCAGACTTGTCGGAAGTGCAAAACCGCATCGAAGCGGCAGGTGGGAAAATTTTACAGCCGAAAAAGCAAATCTCACCTGAGTATGGCTTCATGGCGCTTTTCGAGGACAGCGAAGGGAACAGGTTGGCGCTGCATTCCCAGACGTAACTTTGAATTAGGATACGTGGGAGGGTCAGGGATATTAAGGATTGGGAGGGTCAGACGTCTGACCCTCCCAATCCTTAATATCCTTGACCATCCCACGTATCCTAATTCAAAATTTCGAAGGAAAATCCAAGCGTCGAAAACCCGCCCCCCTCAAAATGCTCAATTTCCAGCCGGTGTTTCCCGCCAAGCTGCACCTCCACCTCGTCCGTTTCCGGCTCGTGGATGTCCCAGTTGTCAATCAATAATTTCCCATCGAGGTAAAATTTCAAGCCGTCGTCGGAGGTCAGGCGCAGACGGTATTTGCCGGGAGCGGCTTCAAAAGTAGTCTCGGCGAAGGTGGCAAACTTCTCCTCATCAATGCCTTCGGCGGGCTTGCCCCACCAGGCGAAGTAGAGGTCGTTCACGGTTTTTGATGTCTTCGCAGGCTGGTTTTTCAAATTTTTGAAAGCTTCAAAATGCTTCACCGGGTCGCTCGCCTCGTCGTAAGAATGCCAGCGGACTTGCCAATCCAGCTTTTTTTCGAAGCGGGAAAAGGTGAAAAAATGCGGCTCGCCCTTCTTGTGAAAACCGCCAAAACGGTCGGTGAACGCCTCGCCAATGTACTCGAATTGCAACGTAAGCAACTCAGCGCCAGGCACTTTCGTGGCATTCAAAGTCGCCGGGAACGTGCCGGTTTGCTGGCTCAGGCTCGCCCAACCTTCGCCGCCGGATGCCCGCCAATTGCTGCCGGGAGCGCCCAAAACCAGGAACGTGTACTTGTCGCCTTCGATGGTTCGGAGGAAAATGGCAGGGTATCGAAAGTCGTAGGGACCCCACTCGTCCACCAAAATATACTGCCGCCCACGCAGGTGACCGGGCGGCAACATGGCATTCTTGAGGTCGGGCATCGGCTCCACGAGGTAGGGTTCAATATCACTTTTAGAAGACTGAAATTCAGGAAGTTGAGAGAGGATGCGGTTCATGTCTTTGTGCTCCTCGGCATGGTGCCAGCCTGCCGCACCGAGCACGTTGTTTTTGACGAAATAAAAATCCTGGTTCGGTTTTTCAACAACCAGCAGCTTTTCAAAACCGGAAAATTGGTTGTCGTCGTTGATGGCTACTTTTTTGGTCAGGCTGATTTTCAGCGGGTTGCGCACGTCTTTGAAAAGGTTTCTCGCAATGGTGTAGTCCCTGCTCGCCACGTCCCGTTTTTGGGCGTAGCCCCAATCGGCAGGCTGCGTTTCCCTCGCCCAAAGTTGGATGCCGACCGTGTCATTGATGAAGTAATTCCCGGCAATCACATTCTCCTGCCCCTGCTCGATGGCGATGCCGAATTTGCAATCATGGATGCGGTTGCCAATCATCAACGAGCCAAAACTGTAGCCGCCCCAAATGCCGTAGGTGCATTCGTTGAGCTGGTTCATGATGATTTTGTTCCGGCTGAAAGTCACCTCCACGCCGTTGGTCGGAGCGTGTGAAAAGTCGTTGGCAAACAGCAGGTTATCGTTGCAACCGCCCTCGCCGGTGTCCATCGTGGACTGCCCCGCCCAGAGGAAAAAACCGTCGCCGGAGTGCGTCGCCGAGTTGTAGGCGAAAGTGTTTTCCGAGCTTTGCTCATAGACCAAAATCGCCGCCGAGTCTTGCCCCCGCTGGTAAATTCCATGCGAATAACCCCGCACGTTCCAGTCTAATTGGTTGTGCATCACCCGGTTGCGGCTGCTGCGGTACATGCCGATGCCGACGCCGGAGTTGAAATGGATTTTGTTGTTGTAAAACAGCCCGTCGTTGCACCCGGTGAGCATCAGCCCGTTCATGCCTTGCGTCACGGTCACGCCCCGCACGAGGGCATGGTTGCAGTTTTTCAGGTACATCGCAGCGCCGTAGCGCAACCATTCGTCCTTCTCGTTTTGGTGAAAACTGAGCCAATCGCTGAAATCCTCCCGCTCCCGAATGCTGTACAGGCGGGGTCGCCAATTGTAGCTGAAATCGCAATCGAGCAGGCGCAAACTGTCCACGCCATCCGCCATCACTGCCACTTTGAAGCCCCGCACGACCGCCTCTTTCAAGGTGATGTTTTTGCCCTTGATGAGAATGCCCAAGCCGGAAAATTCATTGGGCAATTGCTTCCCGTCCGACCCGACGAGCATCGCTCCGTTGAAATCCACCGTGATGTTTTCGCCTTCGATGGTGATGACGGGCTGGTCGAGGGAGTCGCCGCCGGGAAGGAAAATGGTGTCTTGCGCCAGGTCAACGGACTCCCGGATGACCATGCCTTTGGTGAGGGTGATGCGCTTTTGGGCGCAGGCGGAGAGGGTGAGGATGCAGAGGAGGAGGAGGACGAGGTAATTTTTCATTGCCGGAGATTTTTGGCGGGAAAGGTAGGTGATGAGGTGTTTTTTTCGGCAGCTTTACTTTGCTAACTTCACCGCTACTAATTCTCCAATCTAACAAACTACACAATGAACAATTTAGCGACTGACCAAGACTATCTCAGCCTGCTCGCCACCATCAAAAGCAAAATTCAACAGGCGCAAGTCAAGGCAAGCATAGCTGTCAACCAGGAACTTTTGCTATTGTACTGGGAGATTGGAAAAGAGATTTTAAACCGGCAGGAAAAAGCCGGTTGGGGCGCAAAAGTGATTGAGCAATTGGAAAAGGACTTGCGTCAGGAATTTCCCGGAATGCAAGGATATTCCAAACGGAACCTCCTGTATATGAGGCAATTTGCCCAAACCTACCCTGACTTTGAAATTGTGCAAGCGCCGCTTGCACAAATTACCTGGTACCACAATATCACCCTCCTGCAAAAGTGCCCCCATAAAAAAGAACGCTTGTGGTATGCCGCTCAAGCCATAGAAAATGGCTGGTCGAGAGACGTGATGGTACTTCACATCGAAACCAAATTGTACGAAAGGCAAGGAAAACTTCCTTCCAACTTCGCCTATACGCTGCCCGAACCACAATCCGACCTTGCCCGGCAAACTTTGAAAGACCCCTACATTTTTGACTTCCTCACCCTCTTTAAAAAAGCAAAAGAGAAAGACCTCGAAGAACAGCTTGTCAGCCACATCACTCATTTTTTGCTGGAACTCGGAGCAGGTTTCGCTTTTGTCGGCAGGCAGTATCCGCTGTCCATCGAAGGGGAAGATTACCGGATTGACCTGCTTTTTTACCACCTCAAACTGCGCTGCTACGTGGCTATTGACTTGAAAATGAGGAAGTTTAAACCGGAGTACGGCGGTAAGATGAACTTTTACCTTTCTGCCCTCGACGACCTGGTGAAGTCGGAACAGGACAATCCTTCCATCGGCATCATCCTTTGCAAAGACAAAAACAACGTCCTGGCTGAATATGCGCTGAAGGATATTTCCAAGCCGATTGGCGTGTCTCAATACCAACTCACGGCTTCCATTCCGGAGAACTTGAAAGCTAATCTTCCGACTATTGAGGATTTAGAGCAGAAATTGAAGGATGTTGAGGAAGAGTGAGGAAGGCGGGCTGCTCATTCCAATTTGCACAATCGCCGTTGCACAAAAAGAGAAGGATTGTTACTTTGATGGAAGTGTGTAGAAGCGGCGGTTGCAAACCGCCGGGAGCGGAGGAGTAAAAGACAGATGTCCAGCGGGGAAGGTAGGAGTTGGTACTGAATTTCTCCAAAAACGTGAATTGCGCTACTCGAGTAGCGCAATTCACGTAAATTGCGCTACTCCATTAGCGAAATTAACGAAAATCAGGTTTTATGGCTGAATTCATTCCCCGTTTACTTCAACCTGCCATCGAGCAGCATCTCAATTCCAACAAAGTCGTCGTCATC
>CAZHLB010000662.1:0-4228 GCA_964533005.1 uncultured Saprospiraceae bacterium | reverse complement strand
CACGCCGCTTTCGTCGCATAACATCCCAAAACGACATAGGCGGCGTGAACGCCGCACCCCAAAACAGCCTGAAGGCTGTGCTACCGATAACCACCCTTCAATCATGTAACTGAAAAAATACCCACCACCCACTTTCCCTGCCCTTCCCGCTCCTGAACATTTCAACTCTCCTTTCTTTTTAGAAATGAATTTTCAAAACGGCATGGGCAAAGCCTTTGCCCAGCCGGTCTAACCCAGTTCAACCATGACAGTGCTCAAAAACCTACCAGCGTTGTTGGCAGCGATTTTTCTCCTTTCTGCCTGCGCCGACTACAAGATTCACGTCCAAAAAAAGCACCGCAATTGGGAATCCCTCAAGCCGCCCGACAAGCCGCTCGACTACCGGGTTTATCTCATCGGCGATGCGGGTTTGTCGCTGGAAGGCAAACGGGCTGCTCCGCTTCAGTTGCTCAGCCAGGAATTGCAAAATGCGCCCGTGCGCAGCGCAGTGGTATTTCTTGGAGACAATATTTACCACGATGGAATGCCCCGCCCCGACGACCCTCGCCGAGCGCAAGCGGAATACCGCATCAAAGCCCAACTCGACGTGGTGAAAAACTACAAAGGCAAAGTTTTCTTCGTCACCGGCAACCACGACTGGCGGGATGAAGGCAAGATTGGCGTGCGCCGCCAGGAGCGTTTCGTGGAGGAATACCTGAAAAGAGACGATGCCTACATTCCCGAAAACGGATGCAGCGGGCCCGAAGTGAAAAACCTCTCCGACAAGCTCGGCTTGGTCGCCGTCAACAGCCAATGGTATCTTATCAACTGGGATCAGGAACCCGACATGAACGAGGACTGCGAAATCCGCACCCGGGAGATTTTCGAGGCGGAATTGAAGGATGCTTTCGTGGATTTGCGCAACAAAAATGTGCTGCTCATCATGCACCACCCTTTGTATTCGCATGGCTGGCACAGCGGCAACTACAACTGGAAACAGCACATTTTTCCCATGTCGCTGATGGAGCCTGCGAAGTGGATTCCCTTTCCCGGCATCGGCTCGCTGGCGATTTTGATTCACGGCGCAGTTTCCACCAGGCAGGAGGTGAACCACCCGGTCTATCGGGAATACATTGATGCCATTGAAAAAGCTGCCGAGGAGCATGGAAGCATCATCGTAGCGGCAGGGCACGAGCACAACCTGCAACTCGAAATCAGCAAGGACACGCAAATCGTGCAAATTCTCAGCGGCAGCGGCGCAAAACGAAGCCCGGTGCGGCTGGGCAAGCGAACGCCTTTTGTTTATGGCGGCTTCGGATTGGCGGTTTTGGATTTTTACAAAGACGGCGAAGTTTGGGTCGAATACATCCGCTCGAAGGAAGATTTTGCCCAGGTGGACAATCCTCTCTACATCCCGCCGGGCGAGGTAAAGCCCGAACCCGTCACCGTCGCCGATAGCACGGAGACGCCGGAATCCACCACCGAAGCGATAGAGGCAACTTTTTCCGGAGAAAAAGTCGCCGAAGGAACCCGCCTGACCCGGGAGGTGATTTACCGCCAAAAAATAAAAGAACCCCTGCCCACCACCGCCGAACTGACCCCCGAAGAGTTCCCCGAATACGCCAAAGGCGCAGACAGCGTGAGGGTTTCCGTGCTCGAAAAAGGTGAAATCTGGGACATGAACCACCTGCTTTGGGGCAAACTTTGGACGGATTATTATTACATGGACGTCAAAATGCCGGTGCTGGATTTGGCGAAACACAGGGGCGGTTTCAAGGCATTCGCACGGGGCGGCGGTTTTCAAACCAAAACCGTGCGCCTGAAAACCGCCGAGGGTGCGCAGACTTACCATATCCGCTCGCTGAAAAAGAGCGCCGACAACCTGTTTTACCCGCTCAATAAAACCTTCGCCCGCAACGTGCTCGAATACCAATTCACGGCGGGAAACCCTTTTGGCGCTTACATTTTGCCGCCGATGCAAGACGCCATCGGCATTTATCACACGAACCCGGAGCTGTTTTACGTGCCAAAACAACCTGGCTTGAATCGCTACAACCAGTTCGGCGGCGAGGTTTTCATGCTGGAAGAACGACCGGACGAGGACTGGAGCAATGCGCCGTTTTTTGGCAATTCCAAAAACATCGTCAGCACCGCCAAAGTCCTTGAGGAGCGCATGGAGAGCGACGATGGAAAAATTGACCAAAAGCTGATGCTGCGCAACCGCCTCTTCGACATGATTATCGGCGATTGGGACAGGCACGAGGAGCAATGGCGCTGGGCTTCGCAGCCCATCAAAGGCACTGACCGCACGCTTTATCAGCCCATTCCACGAGACCGAGACCAGGCATTTGCCAAATATGGCGGCTTGGTTTACCACCTGTCGGGGATGATGATTCCGTATTTCAAGGCGACCCACCAGTTCGACAAGTCCATTTCCCGAAAAGAAACCCGGTGGCTCAATTTCCAGGCTCGAAACGTTGACCGATTTTTCCTGAACGAACTCAACTGGGAAGATTGGCAGCGGGAAGTCAGCCATATCCAAACCCGCCTGACCGACCGCTCGATTGTCAAAGGCATCAACTGGCTGCCCGACACCGTCCGGGCAGGCATGGCTCCCGAACTCATCGAAGGCATCCAGGGCAGGCGCAACGGGTTGCTGCGCACCGCCCGCAGGTACTATGAATTTTTGAACCAAGAGGTCTTCATCCCCGCCACCCACAAGGACAATCTCATCCTCGTCGAACGCCTGACCGACGACTCTACCAAAGTGACCATCTGGGAATTCAAGGACGAGCACACGAAGAAGGAACTGATTTACGAGCGCACTTTCGACAACAAAATCACGGAGGAAATCAACGTCTATGGCTTGGATGGCAAGGACGAGTTCAAGGTGAACGGCAAGGCAGATAAGTCGCCCTTGGTGCGGCTCATCGGCGGCAACGACGACGACAAATTTTTAGATGCTTCCAGCGTCAGCGGCTTTGCCAAAAAGACCAAATTCTACGACGATAATAAGGGCGATAATCAAGTGGATGTTGGCACGGAAGCCCGTGACCGCCGCACCGAAGTCAGCGAGGACAACACCTTTGTTTTCCGCAAACACCAGTACAATTATGCCACGCCTTTCCCGCTCATCGCCTTCAATCCTGACGACGGTTTGAGTGTAGGCGGCGTCTATTCGATTTACCGATTCGGCTTCAACAACGAGCGCATCCACCGGCTCACGCTCGAATTGGCATCCGCCACGCAAGGCGTTCATTTCGACTACACGGGCGAGTTTGAAAGCGTCTGGGAACGGAAAGATTTTTACCTGAATGCCTCCGCCGAAGTCCCCAAGTACGTGGACAACTTCTTTGGCATGGGCAACCAGACGCAGAAAATCCAGGAGACCAGTTTTTACAGGTATGGCAGGGAGCGGTTTTACCTGTTTCCGGCGCTGAAAAACCGCTCGGAGGGCGGCGCATTTTTCGCCTTCGGGCCCCAATTCGAGGCGGTAAAAATCAGGCGGGACAGTGCCCATTTTCTCAGCGGCGAGTTGCCCGCCGACGTGCGACCGGAGGTGTTTGACTGGCAATATTTTGCAGGCGGCAAATTAGAATTCCGCTACACCAACGTGGAAAATGCCTGGAATCCCGACCGGGGCGTTCGCTTCCTAACTGAGATAGGCATTCTGTCGAATCTGGAACAAGCCAGGCGGGTTCATTTCAGAATCGGCGGCTCGCTAACGGTCTATCTGCCGCTCGACCCCGCTCAAAATTTGGTAGTTGCCAGCAAAGCGGGCGGCGAAGCCATCGCCGGGAAATTCGATTTTTTTCAGGCAGCCAAATTGGGCGGGCAGGAGAGTTTGAGAGGCTTCGCCTCGGAGCGATTTTCCGGCAGGGTGATGCTTTTTCACAACCTTGAATTGCGCTGGAAAGCGATAGACCGGGAGCGTTTGCGGATACCCATTTCCGCCGGCATCGCCCCTGCCTTCGACTACGGCAGGGTGTTCTGGGAAGGTGAAAATTTTGAATTAACAGACTGGCATTTCAGTTATGGCGGCGGCATTTGGATTGCCCCGCTCGACGTGGCTGCCCTGTCGCTGAATGTGATGCGCTCGAAGGAGGGGCAGCGGTTTACTTTTAAGATTGGGTTTGGGTTTTGACGCTGGCTTTGATTACTTGATTGCCGATTACATTTAGACTTTGGACACTTTCGAGACGCGGGGGGGGTTGGGGCAACCGTGGGGGGGCGGTGGGGGGGGGGTATT
>CAZHLB010000661.1:0-4233 GCA_964533005.1 uncultured Saprospiraceae bacterium | reverse complement strand
TATTATTTTTTTTTTAATAAATTTTTTTTTTTTTATTTTTTTTAAAAAAATTTTTATAAAAACACCTCTCTCTTTGGGTCTTTCAGCTCGCTTTGAGCTGAAATCAAAGCCTCAACTCATGCAACAGCCCATCGCACTCATCGGCATTCCCTTCGACAAAAAGTCGAGTTTTCTCCCCGGCGCAGCCCTTGCGCCTGACCGCATTCGGGAAACCTTGCACAATGGTGCAGGCAATTACTGGACGGAAAATACTTTCAATCCCATTGAAAATGAGCGGTTTAAAGACTTGGGCAATCTTGCTTTCCAGGATTATTTCGACATCGAAAACCAGGTGGCAGCCGTCCTCGCCACCGGCGTCCGAACTCTGACGTTGGGCGGCGACCACTCCATTGCCTACCCGGTCGTCAAGGCGCAAAGCCGTTTTTTTCAAGATTTCGACATCCTACAAATTGATGCGCACGGCGATTTGTACGACGAGTTCGAGGGCGACCGTTACTCTCACGCCTGCCCTTTTGCCCGCATTTTGGAGGAAAAACTGACCGGCAGATTAGTGCAACTCGGTGTGCGAACATTCAATCCGCACCAGCGAGAACAGGTCGCCCGCTTCGGCGTTGAAGTGATTGAAATGAAAGATTTCGAGGCGAAAGCTGCCAGTCTTGTTTTTCAAAAACCCCTTTACCTTTCGCTGGATTTGGATGCGTTCGACCCTGCTTTTGCGCCCGGCGTCTCACACCACGAACCTGGCGGCTTGACGACGAGGGAGGTGCTGCGGCTCCTCCAAAACATCCCGGTTCCAATTATCGGGGCGGACATCGTTGAGTACAATCCGCATCGGGATGTGGCGGGCATGACTGCTGCCTTGGCGGCAAAACTGGTCAAGGAAATAGCGGCTAAAATGTTGAGTTAATGCACGATTTGCAGGGAGGGGTTTTGAGAAAAATTTTTTCAAAATTTTTCTCAAAACCCCTCCCTGCCTGATTCCCCTTCATGGCTTCCATAGACATCAGAACCACGCAAAACGTGACCATCGAGTACGAACTGGCAACGCTTCGGGAGCGATTTTTTGCCCTGTTCATTGACTTGCTGATTTATTATGCCTTGTACATTTTCCTGTGGTTCGTGCTGCTTTCGACGGTTGGCGATGCCATGACGCAGTGGGGTTTCATGTTCCTGGCTTTGCTCAATATGATGGGGTTCGTGCTGTACCATCTTGCGACCGAAGTCTTTTCAGAGGGGCAGACGCCGGGTAAAAAATCGCTCAAAATCAAGGTCGTGCGGCTGGATGGCAGGCAACCGGGCATGGGCGATTACCTGTTGCGAAGCGTTTTTTTGCTGATTGATTTATTCCTGTCAATCGGCGTGTTGGGGGCGGTGATGATTGGTTCGACTTTCAAAAGCCAGCGCCTCGGCGACCTGGCGGCAAACACGGCGGTAATTCGGGTGAAAAATCAACTGCATTTTCACCTGGCGGATATCCTGAAAATTCAGACGCTGGACAATTACGAACCGAAATATCCTGCCGTCAAGCAATTGCAGGAGTCCGATATGTTGCTGATAAAAAACCTGGTGACCCGCTTTCAAACCTGGCAAAATGACGCTCACGCCACCGCCGTTCACGAAGCCGTGCAGACCATCTGCGCCGAGCTTAAAATCGAGCAGCCAAAGGGCAACTTGCTGGAGTTTTTGAAAACTTTGATTCGGGATTATATCGTGTTGACCAGATGAAAGAAAGCCCTCGGAGAGAGGTGGTTTTTTTTTAAAATTTTAAATTTTTAAAAAAAACCACCTCTCTCCACGTCTCTTTTTAGCTATGAAAAAGTTTTTTCTAACCGCTCTGAACCTGCTGCCGCTTGCGCTGGTGGCGCAATCCATAACCGTTTCCGAGCCTGTTTCCATTCGGGAAGACGCCGCCTACGAAATCATCAGCGACGGGCGGGGCAACGTGCTTTTGTTCCGTGACCAGACCACCAAATTCGAGGTGCAGGGCTACGACTCCAAACTGGAAAAACGCTGGGACAAGGAAATCGAGCTGGACAAAAAAGCGCCGGAAATCATCAAAGTCGTGCCCAACGGCGGCGATTTCTGCGTGCTGTACATGTTTCGCCAAAAGCTGAATCCCATCCTCAAAGCCCATCGCTACAACCCCGCCGCCGACCTGGTGGACTCGGTGACCATTCGGAGTTTCAGCGACAAAATCTTCCCGCCGAAATTCGAGGTAGCTGTGTCCGAAAACAAAAAAGTGGCGCTGCTCTGGTTTGTCGAGGAGCAGAAAAATATCACGGTGCTGGCGTTTCACATGGGTAGGATGAAGCTGCTTTGGGAAACCACTTTCTCGCCCGCCGACCTTTTTTTGGACAGGGATTTTGTGCAAATCCTGCCCGACAACAACGGCAACATGCACTTCGTCCTCGAGCGGGAAAACCGCCGCTCCAAAAGCGAGGAGCACTACCTGGAAGTTTTCAATTTCAGTGACCCGGACAGTAGCGAAGCGGGCGGCAATCTGCGCCGCTATATGGTGCCAATGAAGGGCAAACTGACTTTTGACGCCAAATTTGCCTTCGACCACGTGAACAATATCCTGGTGGCGGGCGGCTTGTATTCGGATGACAACCTGGCGAGGGCGGACGGCTATTTTTACCTGACCATCCCGCAAAACGACCCGGAGCGGCAATCGCTCACTTTCCATCCATTTAAGGACGAGTTCGTGTCGGTGCTTTTGGAAAAGGAAAAAGCTAAAAACAAAGGCATTCCAGAGGTAACTATCCAAGAAGTTGCGCTGCGAAAAGACGGCGGCGCAATTTTGATTGGCGAATTAAATAAGCGTTTCCAGCGGGGCGTCGTTTCCGGCGGATATTATACCCGAAATGGCATCCGCCCCATCGTAGATTATTATTACGACGATATTTTTCTCATTTCGCTCCACCCCGACGGCGAGGAGCATTGGAAAACCATCCTGCACAAAAAGCAATATTCGCAGGACGACGACGCTGCATATTCCTCTTATTTTTTGGCAAAAACCCCGGCGGCATTGCGGGTCATATTTAATGATGAAATAAAGCCGGAAAATACGGTGAGCGAATATGTGATAAATGGCAGCGGCGAATATGACCGCAATGCCGTGATGAATACCGAGCGCAAGGAATTGCAATTGCGTTTTCGGGATGCAGTGCAGGTGGCGGCTAATGAATTTATCGTTCCCAGTGAAAGAAGAAGCAAGCTAAAGCTGGTCAAAGTGACCTATTGAAGTCAAAAGTAAAAAGGCAAAAGGCAAAAGTGAAGTAAAAAGTAGAAAGGCAAAAGTGGCGCAGATGCTCACTTTTGCCTTTCGTGCTTTTGACTTCACTTTTGCCTTTTTACTTTTGACTTAAATCCAGCAATTCCACCTTCCTGAATTCAATCGGATGGCTTTCGCTTTGCAAAGCAATATATCCGCCGGTCAATATTTTGCCATCCGTTTTTGCCGCCGGGTCATAATTATTTACCACGCCGCCGCCGATTTGTGGTTTGGAATATTCCATCACCACTTTCCCTTCCAAAATATGCTGAATTAAAGAGTCGCCGAGCACGAGAAATTCAGCCGTGACCCACTGGTCGCCGTGATATGTTTTTGAATTGGATTCCAGGCAGTGGTCGGTCACCAATTTATCGTTCATCACGACGTGCGTGCCGGGTGTGCATAAATTGGAAGTATGTCGCTCGTTCGTACCGTCGCCGCCGAGGAATTGGGCTTCCGCCGAGATGGGAAAGTCTTGATTTTTAGCCATGCTCGCCGCCGATTGGCAGTGCAACATGGCGCCGCTGTTGCGGAGCGCCCAGCCTTCGCCGCCTTTCACCTGCTCGCCGGTGAAGCGATATTCGACCCGCAAGCGGTAATATGAAAATGCCTTTTTGTAAAAAATATGGCCGAAGCGGTTGCCAAATTCAGCATATCCGTCATAGCTCACTTTCAATATGCCGTTTTCCACCCGGAAGGTGTTTTTGTAATTATCATTTAAATCATGGCCGGTTATTTTGACGTCCCATCCGTCGAGGTTTTTGCCGTTAAATAAGGATATCCATTCTTCTTTGCCTGATTGGCTGGAGGCTTTTTTTGCCGGGTCGCAAGCCATGAGGCAGAGCATGGAAAAGCAGAAATATGCGCAAGTAAATTTCATGGTCTGATTTTTTGAAAGGCAAGGTAAGGCGGCGGCGGCGAAACCACCTTTCCGAAAGTTTCAAACTTTCGGAAAGGTG
>CAZHLB010000660.1:0-4250 GCA_964533005.1 uncultured Saprospiraceae bacterium | reverse complement strand
ATCTGCCATTCCATCAAAAATCATGTAATCATTTAATCTGCAATCATTTAATCAATAAGCCTCTGCCCCTTCCAATGTCAGTTTTGCTTTCCGGTCAATCACGTAAGTCCGCCACCTTTCGAGGCAGTGAATCATATCCTGCGGCAATTCCGAATCAAAAAGCATTTCTTTCCCGGTCGCCGGATGGACGAAGCCAATCTCCTTGGCGTGCAGCGCCTGACGAGGCAATTCTTCGAAACAGTTTTCCACGAACTGCTTGTATTTGCTGTAAATCGTGCCCTTCACGATGCGGTCGCCGCCATATTTTTCATCGTTAAAAAGCGGGTGACCGAGGTACGACATGTGTACCCGGATTTGGTGGGTGCGACCCGTTTCCAGGTGCAATTCAAGGTGGCTCACGTAGTACATCCGCTCTTTCACCTGCCAATGGGTGCAAGCCCATTTGCCCGTCCTTTCGTCTTCCATGACTGCCATTCGCTTGCGAAAACGAGGGTGGCGGGCGAGGAAATTCTTGATGGTGCCTGAGTCTTCCTCCGGTTCGCCCCAGACGATGGCGTGGTAGCGGCGGTGAATATGGTGGTCGTGAAACTGTTTTGCCAGGTGAAACATGGCATATTCCGACTTGGCGATGACCATCAAACCGGACGTGTTTTTGTCAATTCGATGCACCAAACCGGGACGATTTTCAGGGTTGCCTTCCATCACCGGCAAGTCCTGAAAATAGTAGGCGAGTGCGTTGACCAACGTCCGGCGATAGTTGCCGATGCCGGGATGGACGCACATGCCTGCGGGTTTGTTGATGACAATCAAGTCGTTGTCTTCGTAAACGATGTTGAGCGGCACCTTGTCGGGGATGACTTTGCAGGCTTCGTCGAAGGGGCGGGGCATCAACAATTCCACCTTGTCGCCGGGGCGGATTTTGTAGTTAGCCTTTTCCACTTTGCTGTTGACGGAAATCAGGTCTGCTTTGATGGCATTTTGCACCCGGTTGCGGGAGATTTTGAAAATTCGTTCAGTGACGAATTTGTCGAGGCGCATCTGACCCTGGTTCGGGTCGGCAATCAGGAGATGTTTCTCGTAATAGTCCTCGTCTGTTAGGAATTTGGCGGATTCTTCTCGCATGTTGTTCGGTCTTTTTGCATAGTGTTTTTGAAAGTGATGGGGCTTGAATTTCCCGCAAAGTTCGCAAAGTTTCGGTTTAGAAGGTTTCGGGAGGTTTAGAAGGTTTAAGGTTTAAGTTTTAAACCTTCTAAACCATGTTTACGACCTTTGCGCAAAACCGCCTGCCGGGGTTGATTTTCAGAAACGCCTCGCCGGTAGCTTGGTTTAACCATCTCAGCCATGCAAGCACCGCACATTGATTCCATCTGCGCCAGGGAAACTGACGAAAAACGCACTACCAGACCTCACATTTTGCCCATCTACGCCACCTCGTCGTTCGCTTTTGAAAACATCGAGGAGGGCATCGAAATCTTTTCCAACAAAAAAGCCGGGCACGTTTACAGCCGCTACGGAAACCCTACTTGCGACGCCGTCGCCGAGAAAATCGCTGCCCTCGAAGCGGCAGGTTTGGGCATCGAAGCGGCGGGTTTGCTGTTCAGTTCGGGGCAGGCGGCGGTGACCAGTTTGGTGATGGGTTTGCTGAAATCCGGCGACAAAATCCTGACGCAAGGCAACCTCTACGGCGGCGTCACCGAGCTGTTTGTCAAGGTTTTCCAGCCGCTCGGCATCGAACCGATTTTGATGGATTTGCATGATTTGGACAAGGTGGACGAGCTTTTGAAAAAGGACGAAAAAATAAAACTGCTCTACTGCGAGACGCCCGCCAACCCCACTTTGGCTTGCGTTGACCTGGAAGCTTTGGCTGAAATTGCCCGGCGGCACGGTCGCCTGAGCGCCATCGACAACACCTTCCCGACGCCGTATTTGCAGCAGCCGCTGCGTTTCGGCATTGACTACGTCATTCATTCGACCACCAAATTTTTGAACGGGCACGGCAATTCCATCGGCGGCTGCATCGTCACGCCGCACCTGGAGCAGTTGCAGATGGGCGGCAGCATTTGGCAAATCATGAAATTAGCAGGCACGAATGGCAGCCCCTTCGAGGCTTGGTTGACGCACAACGGCATGAAAACCCTTGCCTTGCGGATGGAACGGCATTGCTCGAATGCCCTTGAGATTGCTCAGTTTTTGGAAAAAAATGACCGGGTGGAGCGGGTAAATTATTGCGGCTTGCCTTCGCATCCCGACTTTGCGATTGCGAAAAAACAAATGCGGGGCTTCGGCGCCATGCTGAGTTTCGAGTTGAAAGGCGGCTTGGAGGCAGGCATCCGATTCATGAACCGCATCCGTTTTTGCACACTCGCCCCCACGCTCGGCGACGTGGATACGCTGATTTTGCACCCGGCAACCATGTCGCACCTGAATGTGCCGAGGGAAATCCGCTTGCAAAATGGCATCACCGATGGGCTGGTGCGCCTTTCAACGGGCATCGAGCACGTGGGGGACATCATTCAAGATTTGGAACAAGCACTTCAATAAGCCCGGGTATTTGAGAAAGATTTTGAAAAAATCTTTCTCAAAAAACCCCTCACTTCAATCCATTACCCAATTCTGCCTACTTTCGCAAACCATTCACTTTCACTCATTTACCAACTGAAATGTCATGCTGAAAAAATTTTTCGAACTTCTATCCAGCTTCTTCTCCTCCCTGTTCGGCGGCAAAAAAAGCGAGCCTGTTTCGCAGCCAAAAACTCGTCCCGCCGCTCCCGGCGATTTGATGGAGGACAGTTTTGACGTGCCTGCCGATACTATTATCACGGTGCCAGTGGCGGATGCTGATAAATTCATTCCCCTCGGCGGGGGCCCCTTCGGCGACGACGACAAAGAGGGCGCTTTTGAAGAGCCAACCGAGCCAACAAAACCAGCTACCACCGGCACGACCCAACCCACCCTGCCTCCAAAACCGGAGCCTTCCACACCGCCTATCCCGACCACCGTGCCCACCACGCCGGTCGAAACGGGTCACAAACCCCGCTTCCTCTGGTGCCTGAACAACGGGCATGGCAAGCTGCAAGAGGGCAAACGCTCACCGCTGTTCGAAGATGGCAAGACCCGCTTTTTCGAGTATGAATTCAACCGGGACATCGTCGAGCGCATCATCAAAGAATTGGATAAAAAAGGCGTGAAATACTTCGACGTCGTGCCCGACTACAACGAGGTGGGGCAATTCCTGCCGGAACGGGTGAAGCGAGCGAACGACAAAAAATCAGACCTGCCGAGAATTTACGTCGCCGTCCACGCCAACGCCACCGCCCCTGCGCCCGGCAGCGAGTGGGCGCCCAACAGCGTAAAGGGCATCGAAACCTGGTTTGCTGCCAACAGCAAAAAAGGCGTGAAACTCGCCGCCATTTTCCAAAAGCACATCGTGGAAAAGACCGGCATGAGAAACCGGGGGCTTAAATCCACCGCCGAAAAAGGCTTGTATGAACTGGAAAAAACCGACATGCCCGCCGTGCTCACCGAAAACGGTTTTTTCAACAATAAGGAAGAAGCGAAGGAATTGATGAAGGACGAAGTGCGCCAGAAAATTGCCGATGCGCACGTGGCTGCGATAATGGAGATTGAAGAAAATGGGATTGTTTAAACTTTGGTAAATGCAGCCGGGCGATGGCAGTTCCACGTCGTTTGAATAAAACAGAACGGGCGGCGGGCTTGTATTCACCTCAACTTTCCGAAAGTTTTAAACTTTCGGAAAGTTGGGGTGAATGCAAGCCTACCGCCCGTTCTGTTTTATTCATAAAATCATGGAATTAGCGCAAAAAAAATCCAAAGCAACTGCCATTGCAAACAGCATATTTCTCATCGTTCTGAACCTGGTTTTAATGTCCGGTTTTGCATATCTCACAATGGATTCCGAAGCCAATATGAACAGCCGGATTGCCGCATGTTTATTGAGTTTTTTCGTTCCCATATTCATCGTTTTTAAAACGCAGAATATGAACGGAATTGAAAGAATGCTGAAATATGGAGGCGGCTTAATTGCGCATATAATTATGGCTTGGATTATCGTTGGATTTCCCACCGCTTTTGTTTCTGGTTTAATTCCTTGTCTGACCATTTCACTCGCCATATTATTTTACGGAAAAGAACTTGCCGCCTGAAATGTCATCCCGAGTGTTCGGCATGACATTCCGGCTCATGTCGGCTCTGCGTAAAGTGCCTGTCTGCAAGTCCGCAAGTCGCCTTTG
>CAZHLB010000659.1:0-4254 GCA_964533005.1 uncultured Saprospiraceae bacterium | reverse complement strand
TGTTTTTTTTTTTGTGTGGGGGGCCGCCCCCCGCGGCGCCAGCCCCCACCACAAAATCACCAAATCACCAAATCACTATTTTAAAATCAGTTCATCCTTGTCGCCGAAGTTGTCGTAGCTGGAGACGACGACGATTTCGCCGGGCTGCAAGCCATCGAGCACTTCGTAAAAATTGGTGTTTTGGTTGCCGACTTTGATGCTGCGTTTGCGGGCGACGTTGTCGCCGGGAGCTTTCACGTAAATCCAGTTGCCGCCGGTTTTTTGGTAAAAACTGCCCCTTGCCAGCAGGGTCGCTTCTTTTTCGGCGCTCAGTTCCAGCTTGATGCTTAGGGTTTGACCACGCTTGATGGTTTTTGGCGGGTCACCGCTGAAAACCAGGTCGGCTTCAAAAGCGCCATTCGCCACCTGTGGGTAGATTTTCAGAATGCGCAACTCGTAGTTTTTTCCGTCGAAATCGAAGGAGCCGACCTGCCCGGTGAAGATGCGGCTGATGTAAAACTCATCTATGCGAGCCCTGATTTTGAAGTTGGTTAGGTCGTCAATTTGGGCGATGTTTTCGCCCTGGGTGATGAGCTCGCCAAGCTCCGAAGTCAAGCCGGAAAGCTGCCCGTCGAAGGGCGCACTGACGGTCAGGTTGTCGAGGCTTTGCCTGGCGATGGCGAGGTTGCGGCGCATCAAATCCAGCGAATTGGTCATCTGGTCTTGTTGCAGGCGGTGGAAAAGGCTGTCCTTTTCGATGGTCTGGTGGAGCATTTTTTTGCGGCGGTTGAGGTGTTCGAACTGGTCTTCCATCTCTTCAAAATCCACCCTCGCCACCACTTTTGACTGGTACAATTCGGTGTTTCTTTTGAGGCGTTTGCTGTACAAATCGAGTTGGTATTCCACGTCGAGCGCCTGTTCCCGCAGGCTCAGGCTTTGTTGTTCCATGAGCAGGCTGGTGTTGCGGATTTGATTGATTTGCGCAACGGTGTTGGCTTCCTGGTTGAGGTAATTGAGTTGCAAGTCAGGGTTGGAGAGGCGCAAAATCGGCTGCCCTTGTTTCATCATCGCCCCGTCTTCCACGAATTTTTCCTCTACCCTACCCCCTTCGACGGCGTCAATGAACACGGTTTTGATGGGCTGAACGATGCCGGTGACAGGGATGAATTCTTGAAATGTCCCCTGGTGAATGGTGTCGAGCAGCAGGCGCTCCGTTTCGACGTTGAGCTTGGTTTTTCCTGCGTCTTTCCAGATGGAAGTGCCTGCCCAGGCAACCGCTGCCACAATCAGGACGAGCAAGACGATGCGTTGCCACGTCCATGTTTTTCTTTCGATTTTTTTATCCATGATGAGTTTGGTTCTGCTTTTTCGAAGAGTGCGCCCACCTTTCCGAAAGTTTCAAACTTTCGGAAAGGTCATCTCTAATTTTCAGTGCAAGCAAATCTTCAACGGGTGTGCCACTTGCCTTAACTCTTTGGCTTTCAATTTCTTGAAAAGAAAACCTGCGGTAAATCAAGCGCAACGGATGTGCGGGCATGGACGAAGGTTGTCCAGAAACGAACATTGTCTCACTCCCGCTGCAAGACCAAAACGGCGTCATTTTTCAGGAACAGCCACCGCCGGTACGGAAAAGATTTCACCTGCCGGTAGCCAGACACATCGCCAAAAGCAATCATCCACTCGTCATCCGTGACCCACCAAAATGAGCGCCCTTCCTTTTCCAGCCGGTCGGGATGGTAGTTGAAAAAGCCGTTGTATTCGTAGCCTGCGTCCATTTCTCGGATGTCCACGCCATTGGAAATCAGGTAGTTGAATGCCTCGTGCCTCGCCCGGTTCCAGTTCATGTAATCCTTCGTGGCAAGCAAACTGAACGTGCTCATCATCAAAAACAGCAGCCATTTCAGGCTTGGAAAACGCAGCTCTTGCCTGTCCACAAAAAGCAGGAGCACGAAAAAAAACGAGGCAATCGGCAGCAACAAGTACCGGTCAAAAAAGCTCGTGATGGAAAGTAGGGGCAGGTAAATGCAGTTGGCGAGTATGAGAAATTTTGCGAAGCGGCGGTTTTCGGGCAATAGCGTCCACCAAGATTTTACCAGGAAAATCAGTAAAAATGAGATGGAAAGCTGGCTGATGAAATTCACTGCCAGCATCGTCCAGTCAGGCAAGCGAGGCGTATTTGGCAAGCCCAAAGTGTAAACGTCGGCGAGCAATTCCGTGCCCAAGCCGAAGTTGAAAAGGATGTTCCCGCCAAAGGGAAAGACTTTGCCGATGCGCCATAAATAGAAGAGAATCAAAGCATTCAACGGTAAAATGACCAGCCAGTTTTTTGCGGTGAACAGGCGGCGGCGCTTCATTTTTTCCCACAAAAACGGCAGCAGCGACAAGGCGAAAAAGCCGAGGTAAACCAGTGTCTTCACCAGTTTTTTTATCCATTCCGACAGGACGGCGGCTGGCGTTTCCAGCATTGCCTGAAAATATTTTTCACCAACCGGCACGTAATTCTGACTGATGCCGAGCGACGGTTTCAGCCAACGTTCCATGAAAAACCAGGTGGCGGCGGTGAGCAGCAGGAGGAAAAAAATGAGCAGCCAGTTTGCGACGGAGCGGCGATTTTGCCAAAAGATAAAAATGGCGAAGGCTGGCAGGAAAATGATGCCCGGCTGGCGGATGAAGTAGCTGCCGATGGCGAAAAGGCAGGCTGCAAAAAGCCAAAAACCGTGTCGCCAAACTCCAGTTTGGCGAAGTGTGCCGCCGCCGAACTGGAGTTCGGCGACACGGTGGAGGTAATTGAAAAAGCAAAGCAAACTGCCCAGGCAAAGCGCCAAAAACGGCACGTCAGACATGAAAGTGAAGCCCAGCAAAAAGAACAAAGGACTGAATCCCAGCGCCGCCGCTCCCAGCCAGGCAACCTGTTTTTCCACGCCCGCCCGGCGGCAAAGCCTCGCAAAAATCCAAACCGCAGCGAACGCCAAAACCAAAGTCGAAACCCGCAGCCAGGTAAAATCAAAGCCGCCAAAAGCCTTGCAAAACAAGTAGCCCCAGCCCACCTGGAGCAAAATATTGGGAGCAAAAATGCCCTGGAAAACCAAGTCACCCTGTTGCACGAGGGTCATCACGGGGTAAGCGTATTGCCAGTCATCGTTGAGCGGGAAGTTGCCGGAAGGATTTACGAAAGCGATTGCCAGGAGAGCAAGAAATAGTGGAAGAAGCCAGGAGAGTTTTTGTAAGCCAGTCCTCATGGACGGCAAAATAATAGTGATTTGGTGATTTGGTGATTTGGACGTCTGACGTCCCAACCACCAAATCACCAAATCACCAAATCACTATATTTTTAATCGAGCCGCAAATCCTCGAAATGGCAGTCGGGGCATTCGCTTTTGGCGAAGGTGAAAGTGCTGGCAGGCAGCGGTTTGTTCGGGGTCAGTTTGCCCACGTTCAAAGTGTAGCGGGAGCCGTCTTTGCCGAAGGATTTGATGCTGACCACGTCGTTGGTTTTTTTGTCCACCGTCAGGCGGATTTTCGAGTATTCGCTGCTGCGGTTGAGCGGTTTGAACTCGATTTGCTGAACGAGTTTGCCGTTTTCCTCGAATTCATTGGCAAGCACATACACGTAGTCTTTCCATTCGTAAGCCTTGAGCAGGTCTTGCGGGGAGGACAAACCTTCCTCGGCGTCTTCCTCCACGTTGTTGATTTGCACCTCTTTGTTTTTCGGAACGTGCAGCCAAACGGACTTGCCGTCGGAGACCATCGTGCGGTCGTTCAAGGTCAGGCGGTACTTTTCGCCTTGCTGGAGGAGCTTGCCTTTTTGAGTTTGCGCTTTTTGTTCCGGCTCCTCGATGACGACGGTAAACTCAGCTTCCAGCGTCGTGTAAGCCTCATATTTTTTGCGCATTTTTTCCAGCACCGTCTTGGCTTTTGGGTCGGATTCGCTTGCCTTGTCGAAGTTTTGGGCGAATGCCGAGGCGGTGAAAATGCTCAGGATGAGAAGAAAAAACAGTCGTTGCATGGTTTTCAATTTTTTTCAGTTCAAACGCTTGAGAGGGCAAAGCTATTGACAGGGGCATGCTGGCGGGCGGTTAAAGTTTGATTAAGTTCAGAAACTTGAGCTATCCGACTTTAGCCTGTCGCTCTTTGTCGCTCTGCGTCGCTTTTGTCATCCTCGAAGAGGAACCGTCCACGTCCCGTGTGCCTGCAAGTCGCTTTTGTCATCCTCGAAGAGGAACCGTCCTGTCTCGTGTGCCGCCTGCACAAGCGACTTGCAGGCGGCACACGAGA
>CAZHLB010000658.1:0-4286 GCA_964533005.1 uncultured Saprospiraceae bacterium | reverse complement strand
TCTTGGATTTAAAAACCCCAACCATCAAACAAGTGGAATTGGACAAGTCTTGTCCGTGATGGACGAACAGATGTCAAAGCAAACGGCTATTGGAATTATTGACCATGACAAGAAGATTGTTGCGCATTATTACGAGCGTTTTTTAACCGTCAAAGAAGAAAATCATCTCATTCTGAAAAAACACCCTCAAAGAAACCATCACCTTATCATGGTGACTCCAGCATTGGAAAAATTCATCTTGAAATCGGCTGAAGAATGTGGCATTCCAGCATCAGAAATTCCATTTTCGGAAAAGCGGTTGAAGGAAATCTCTAAGAAGCAAAATGCCGGGAAAGATGTCTTATTCTTAAACTTCCTCCACCGTATCATCCAACGAAAAGCGCCAGGAACGGAAACCATGAAAGCATGGATTCAAGAATTTCTGGGTGATGAATATTGACAAACTTCCTTCTGACATGGCAAAAACTCTCCCTCTCCTCGCACTCATCCTTTTCCTTTTTTCCTGCAAAAAAGACGACCCCGACAACACCAACTGGTCTGCCTACCTCGGTGACAAATCCAGCTCCCACTTTTCCCGCCTCAACCAAATCAACCGGGAAAACGTGGCACAGCTTCAAGTCGCCTGGATGTACAATTGCGGCGGAGCTGACACGGCTAAAAACCGCTCCCAAATCCAGTGCAATCCACTGGTAATCAACGGCATCTTGTACGGCACGACGCCCAAGTTGGAAGTCTTCGCCCTCGACGCAGCCACCGGGCAGGAGCGGTGGAAATTCAACCCGAAAGAAGGCGGCGTTCTCGCCGTCAACCGTGGGTTGGCTTGGTGGGAAAGCAGTAGCGAGCAGCGGCTGCTGGTATCCATCGGCGACTTTTTGTACGCCATTGACCCGGCGACCGGACAGCCCGTTTCAACTTTCGGCGAAGCCGGAAAAGTCAATCTCCATGCGGGTCTTGGCGCAGAAAACGCCCTCAAATTCGTCACCGCAAACACCCCCGGCGTCGTCTGGAAAGACCTCTACATTTTGGGCAGCCGGGTGGACGAGGAGTGGGGCGCAGCGCCCGGTCACATTCGTGCTTTCGACGTGCGCACAGGCGAAATCAGATGGACGTTTCACACCATTCCGCAACCCAGCGAGTTCGGCTACGAAACCTGGGACGACCCGGAAATCTGGCGCACCGCTGGCGGCGCAAATTCCTGGGCAGGCATGGCGCTCGACGAGGAAGCCGGGGTCGTTTTTGTGCCAACCGGGTCGGCGAGTTATGATTTTTACGGCGGCAATCGCAAGGGCGACAACCTGTTTGCCAACTGCCTGCTCGCCCTCGACGCCAGCACCGGCGAGCGTATCTGGCATTTTCAAACCATCCACCACGACCTCTGGGACAGGGATTTACCCGCTCCGCCAAACCTTCTGACCGTCACGCACAACGGCAAGAAAATCAAAGCTGTAGCGCAGGTGACCAAGACCGGCTTTGTCTTTTTGTTAGACCGAAAAACAGGCGAGCCGCTTTTTCCAGTCGAGGAGCGCCCCGTGCCTGCCTCCGATTTGCCGGGTGAAACGGCATCCGCCACGCAGCCCTACCCCACCCTGCCAGAGCCTTTCGTCCGGCAAACTTTGACCGAAAAAGACCTCAACCCGCACTCGCCCGACCTGCCCTGGCTGGCGGATAGCCTGAAAAAAATCCGTCACGGCACGATGTACGCCCCACCCGGTGAGAACCCGCTGCTGATTTTTCCCGGCATGGACGGCGGCGCAGAATGGGGCGGCGCAGCCGTTGACCCGAATGGCATTTTGTACGTCAACGCCAACGAAATGGCGTGGGTGCAAAAAATGCTGCCGACCAAGCTGGACGAAGGAGCGCACCCCGGTCAGGTGCTTTTTTTTCGCTACTGCGTAAGTTGCCACGGCTGGGATTTGGGCGGCGACCCGCAAGGCGCTTTTCCCAGCCTGCAAAACCTGACGGGGCGCAAGTCGGAAGTCGAAGTTGCCCAGGTTTTATTGACTGGAAAGAATAGGATGCCTGCCTACAAGCAGCTTTCCGAAGCGGAGCGCCAAGCCCTCGTCGCCTATATATTTGACAAAAAAGCGCCTGCCAGCAAGGAGTTGGAACACCTGGCAAAACCAGCCGTCCCGTTCAAAGCAGACGGCTACAACCGCTTCCTCGATAGTAAAAAAATGCCTGCCATCGCACCGCCTTGGGGCAGCTTGAGCGCCATTGATTTGAACACCGGCGAGTACCGCTGGAAAATTCCCCTCGGCGAGTGGGAGGAGTTGAAAACACAAGGCATTCCGCCCACCGGCGCTGAAAATTATGGGGGCATGGTCGTCACGGCAGGCGGTGTACTTTTCATCGCAGCGACGAGGGATGAAAAATTTCGGGCATTCGACACCGAAACCGGGAGGCTGCTTTTTGAGTATAAGTTACCGGCGGCGGGCTTCGCTACCCCTGCGACGTACTCAGTCGGTGGTCGGCAATTTGTCGTCGTTGCCTGCGGCGGCGGCAAGGTGGGGACGAAGTCGGGCGATGCTTACGTGGCATTTGCGCTGCCGCAGAAAACGAAGTAGAGAGAGGTGTTTTCGAGGAAAAAATTTTGGGATGCTTCACGAACACACTTTTTTTTCAAACACATAGTCACATGAGTCCACATAGTTTTTTGAAAATCAGCAAACTATGTGAACTCATGTGACTATGTGTTGAAGAAAAAAACGTGTTGATGAAACATCCCAAAATTTTCAATTTTTTCCTCGATAACACCTCTCTCTGAATGAAAAATGTCCTTTCCTTTTCATCACCAACTCGACGCCATGGACTGCGGCGCTGCCTGCCTGCGAATGATTGCGGAGCATCACGGCAAGCGTTTTTCCTTGCAGGAAATGCGGCAGCGCACCCACCTCGACCGGGAAGGCGTCTCCGCAAGAGGCATCGAAGTAGCGGCGGAAAGCGTCGGCTTGCGGGCGGTGACGGTGAAAGTGCCGTTTTACACAAATGGCAGCGGGCAGGTGAGTTTTCAGGATGCACCGCTGCCCTGCATTGCTCACTGGGGGCAAACGCATTTCGTAGTCGTCTATAAAACCACCCCCAAACACGTCTGGGTCGCCGACCCTGCTCGTGGAAAAGTCAAATTGAGCGCCGCCGATTTTCAGCAAAAATGGAGCAGCGACGCCGGAAAAGGCGTTGCCATCCTGCTCGAAACCACGCCCACCTTCCATGCCGAGTCATCAATCATCAATCAACAATCATCAATCACCGGCTACCGTTTCCTCCTGAATTACCTGCGACCGTACCGGAAATTGATTTGGCAACTGTTCTTCGGATTGATTTTTTGCAGCGCCGTGCAGTTGGTTTTCCCCTTCATCACCCAATCCATCGTGGACACGGGCATCGAAAACCGAGACCTGCATTTCATCTGGGTCATGCTGCTGGCGCAAGTGGTTTTGCTGCTCGGTCTCATCACCGCCTACTTTCTCCAAAACTGGATTTTGCTGCACATCGGCGCACGGGTCAACGTCTCGCTCGTTTCCGATTTTTTGCAAAGGCTCATGCGCCAACCGCTCTCGTTTTTCGACTCGAAAATGACCGGCGACCTGCTCCAGCGCATCGCCGACCACAAGCGCATCGAAGAATTCCTGATGGTGCGGACGATGAGCACCTTGTTTTCGAGTTTCAACCTGGTGATTTTTGGATTAGTGCTGGCGATTTACAGCCTCGAAATTTTCTCCATCTTCCTGGCATCCAGCGTTTTGTACGTGGGATGGCTTTTCCTGTTTTTGAAAAAAAGGCAATTGCTCGACAACCTGCGCTTCAAGGTTTTATCTGAAAATCAAGACACTTTGGTTGAGCTAATTCAGGGCATGCCTGAAATCAAACTGCAAAACAGCGAGCGCAAACGCCGCCAAAGCTGGATTCAGGTGCAGGCAAAACTTTTCAAAAACAGCGTCCGGGTGCTGGCTTTGACGCAATGGCAAGACCTCGGCGGCAACCTCATCATTCACCTCAACAATTTTCTCATCACCGCCCTCGCCGCCATTGCCGTCGTGCAAGGCGAAATGACCCTCGGCATGATGCTCGCCGTGCTTTACATCATTGGGCAGATGCAGGTGCCGCTGCAACAGATTTACACTTTTGCTCGCTCGGCGCAGGACGCAAGGTTGAGTTTGGAGCGGCTGGGCGAGATTCACAACGGCAGTTTGAATTCGACCCACGAGCGGCGGGGTTTTTATAACCCCCAAATATAACCATAATACCAAAAATAGGGGTCTACAAACCCCCCCCCGCGAAAATAAAGG
>CAZHLB010000657.1:3725-4289 GCA_964533005.1 uncultured Saprospiraceae bacterium | reverse complement strand
CTTGGAAGTGCCTTCGCTGATGCCCAATTTCTCGCCGATTTCGGCATGGCTGAAACCTTCGATGGCGTACAACCGGAAGACTTCCTGCGAGCCGGGCGGCAATTTTTCCACCATTTTCAAAATGTCTTCGAGGTAAAGATTTTGGGCGGGGCTGCCATTAGTCGGCGCATCCCGCTCCTCGAAGACGAGGAAATGGACGTATTTTTTTTCCTCCCTGAAATAATCTGCCAGACTATGCCAGACGAGCCGCCGAATCCACCCTTCGAGGGAGCCTTTGAAACTGTACAGGTGGATTTTTTTGAAAACCCGCAGGAAGCCGTTGTTCACGATGCTCATGGCTTCATCCTGGTCATCGGTGTGGCGCAAAGTCATTTGCATCATCGAGGCAAAAAAGCGCCGGTACAACTGCTCTTGCCAGTAGCGGTCGTTTGCCACGCATCCGGTGACTAAGTCCTCGTCTGTGAATTTTCGCCTGAACAAGAAATATATAGTGATTTGGTGATTTGGTGGTGTTTTTTTGTGGGGGGGGGGGGGGTCACCCCGCACAACACACCAGAACAAAAA
>CAZHLB010000657.1:0-3715 GCA_964533005.1 uncultured Saprospiraceae bacterium | reverse complement strand
ACGTCCCACCACCAAATCGCCAAATCACCAAATCACTTCCAGAGAGTTAAGCCGACCCGGAAAGTGAGGCGGCGGTATAAAACGTCTTTGTATTCGGTGTCTCCGTTGGAGAGGGAGCGAGCGAATTCTGCTTTTTGAAATTTCACGCCCAAGTCCACGTACACGTCGGTTCCATCGGCGGTGGCGGTGCGATAGCCAAGAGCGGCGTGCGACATCCAGCCGCCTTCGGCTTCGGTGATGTCTAATTTTTTGCGGGTGAAGGCGAAACCGTAGCCGCCGGAAAGGGTGAGGTAGTAGCCGCCGGTTGGTTTTTTGCTCGGCAGAAAACTCCTGATTTCCAGGAATGCCGGGAAAATCGTCTCGCCTCGCCGTGCATAGCTGTCAATGCCGACGCCGATGCCCGTACCAAACCAAGGTTTCCATTGTTTGCCAAAAACATTGTGCAAGCCAGCGCCGAGGGCGAGGTCATTTTCGCTGCCACCGAAGGCAAAAGCCAGGTAGGTGGAATTGTAAACACCTATCATTCTTGGCTTTACCGCTGGCTTTTGTGTTTTGACCTGCGTTTTAAATTCCGCCGCTTTTACTTTACGGACGGGCGCAGCCTGGAAAACTTTCCGAATGTCTTCGTCCCGAACTTCGATTTCGACGCCATCTTTTTGGCGAAGCACGAGCACACCGCCTTGCTCGTAATGAATGATGTCTCCAATGTAGCTGTCACCGGTTTTCAGCAAGACTAAATCATAGTCTTTTACTTGTGCTGCGAGGGTGGTTGCAAGGCTGGTCAGGCAAAAAAGAAGAGCGGTAAAAATGGCTTTCATTGTCGTCGTTTTAGCGTGAAAAAGTTGGACAAGGTAGCGCCATCCGCCACTTTCCGCCAAGTCAGCCATCGGCAGACCGGCATTTTTAACAACGACCAAGACAGGGGGGGAAAAGGAAAGGTTGGGCGAGGGATGAGGGATGATTTACGTTTACGAAACTTTTGAAGTTTCGTAAACGTGAGCACCCAACGTGAGCACCCAACTTCATTTGACCATCTTCAAAAACGTCCGCACGAACCAATCTGAGTCCGCTTTCAAAAAGGTTTCCAGCAGGGAATCTGCCTTGCCGGAAAACAGCCGGATGTCTTGCACCGCATTTTTAAACGCCTGAATTTCAGGCGAATCGCCTTCCACCGCCACAACTTCGTCGAGGACTTTTATCACTGGCTCCAATTCCCGGCGCTTGCGCTGGATGATGATTTTCTTGACCACGTCCCACATGTTTTTTTCTGCGACAAAAAACTCCCGCCGCTCGCCGGGCTTGAGTTGCTTGTAAACCAACCCCCAATCGAGCAACGCCCGCAGGTTGGTGTTGGCGCTGCCGAGGCTGATTTTCAGCTCGTCCATGATTTCTTGCATACTCATAGATTCGGGAGCGATGAGCAACAGGGCGTGAATCTGCGCCATCGTTCGGTTGATGCCCCAATCGCTGCCGAGGGTGCCCCAGGCTTGTAGGAATTTGGCTTTGCTTTCTTCGTAATTCATGCGGAAAATGCGGAAAATGGTTCGAGTACTCAATGGAAATGGCGGGAAAAGGTTTTGAATTGGGCAAAAAGCTGACAGGTGAGAAATGCCTGATTTTTCTGGGAAAAATTTCTTTAAGAAATTTTTCCAGCAAAATAAGGCATTTCTCACCTGTCAGCTTTGAGTTGGGTTGGAAAAATGAATTGCCTCGTTTTACTTTGCCGTTCAAAGTTCTTTCCTGATGAACAATCAAACTGAATCAATCGAAGTCCTGACCGAAATCCGCTCGCTGATGGAGCGCAGCAGCCGATTCATTTCCCTGAGCGGATTGTCGGGCGTCGCCGCCGGAACCTGCGCCCTGGCTGGTGCGGCGGTGATGTACTTGTATCTGAACCAAACGCCATTTTCCAGGCGGCAACTTTATTACGAAGGAGTCGTCGGGCGAGAAAAATGGGGGCTGGGCTACGAGGAGTTTTTTGTGCTCGTGGCAGCAGCGGTTTTTTTGCTGGCAGTCGTGTCGGGCGTGTATTTCACCACCCGAAAGGCGAGGCGAAACGGGCAGAAAATATGGGATGCCTTGTCTCAACGAATGCTGGTGAATCTGCTGATTCCGCTGGCGGCAGGCGGGTTGTTTTGCATCGCCTTGTATTGGCACGGGATGATTGGTTTGATTGCTCCTTCCACCCTTGTTTTTTACGGTTTGGCGCTCATCAACGGCGGGAAATACACGCTCGACGACATTCGCTATTTGGGCATGACGGAGGTGGCGTTGGGCTTGTTTGGCATGTTCAGTCCTGGCTACGGATTGGAACTTTGGGCACTGGGGTTTGGCGTATTGCATATCATTTATGGCATCGTGATGTACTTGAAATACGAGCAAAAATGAAGCACCTCCTTGAACAACTCGACGCCACCAAGCTCGACAACCGCATCCGGTTGGGAATCATGTCCATGCTCATGGTCAATGATTGGGTGGATTTCAATGCCTTCAAGGAAATGCTGGGCTTGTCCGACGGCAACCTGGCGAGTCACCTGAAGGTGTTGGAGCAGTCAGGCTACGTGGAGATTCGCAAGCAGTTCGTCGGGCGCAAGCCGCTCACGCAATACACGGCTACCATCTCAGGCAGGAATGCCTTCAATGACCATTTGGCGGCGCTGGAAGCTTTGCTGAAAAAGCAGTAATCCTAAGAGGCTGAATCCTAAGTTGCTTTGAGTTGCACTAAGTCGCTTTTGTCATCCTCGAAGAGGAACCGTCCAAGTTACATTTTGCCACCTGGACGGTTCCTCTTCGAGGATGACAAAAGCGACTTAGTGCGACTCAAAGCGACTTAGGATTTAGGCTCTTTTTTAATGTTCGACCACTTTGAAATTCAAAGAACTTCTTTCAAAACTTATTTCCATGAAATCCCCCTTTCGTGCCTTTTTTCAATCGGAAAAGCAGCACCGGCTTTTCCGCCTGCTTTGCCTGAGCAGTCTGCTCGGCTTTGCGCTCATCGGCTACCGGATGATTTATACCGGGTTCGATTTCAGCCAAATAGAAAGCCTGAACGACCTGGCGCACACCCGCAGTCAGACCTTTCTTTTTCTCGCCTGGAACTTGTTTCTCGCCTGGATTCCGTACTGCCTGGCTTTTTCGCTGGAAAAAATCAAAGGCTGCAAGCCGCTCGTTTTGCTCGTGCTTTTTGCCTGGCTGGTTTTCCTGCCGAATGCACCTTATCTCGTCACCGACCTGCTGCACCTGAATGGCTACCGGCAAATCGTGCCCCGGTGGTACGACGTGCTGCTGTTTTTCACTTTCGCCTGGACGGGGCTGCTGCTTGGCTTCCTTTCATTGATGGAAGTGCAACGGTTTTTGGAGCAATGGCTGAGTCGGCGGACGGTCGCCTGGCTGATTTGGGGGGCGATTGGGCTTTCCGCTTTCGGCGTGTACCTGGGTCGGTACCAACGGTGGAATACGTGGGATTTGCTGCTGAATCCCTACCAAATTTTCAGCGACGTGGTGGCGGTGACGCTGCATCCTTTTGCCTATTTGGGCACGCTGGGGCTGGCGGTGGTGATGCTGGGCGTGCTGGGATTGGGGTATCTGACTTTGAAAACTTTGGTGAGTGAACAGTAACTAAAAACTAAATCCGCCATGAAAGTCAAATTCATCCTACCAGCACTTACAGAAGCCAAAAGCCCATATTGGAGACCCATCAAATACTCCCTTTTCC
>CAZHLB010000656.1:198-4289 GCA_964533005.1 uncultured Saprospiraceae bacterium | reverse complement strand
GTTTTGAACCCCGCATTTCGGAACGGAAATGCGGGGTTCAAAACCCCGCCGCTCGAAATGTCAACTAAAAATTACCCCAGCCCGCTCGCCGAACGAATTTATTCAGCTTTTGCTGTCGCCAGTTTGCAACCGGTGCTTCCGCACCTTTTCACCAGAGAACAAGCGCCGGTTGCAAACCGGCGGCAGCAGTTGGAGAGATGGTTTTTTAAAAAGTCATCGTTCGCCAAAGTCCTTTTGCCATGTACGAGATAAAAACGACAAGCCTTTTGCGCCAGGTAATGCGAGACTACTTCCAGGGTTTCGGTGAGCCCTCATCCCTCACCCCTCATCCCTCATCCCTAAAAAAAGTCGCCTGGTGTACCAGCGTGGGCCCCGCCGAACTGCTGCGCTCCTTCGGTTTCGAAGTCTATTTTCCCGAAAATCACGGCGCACTGCTCGGCGCTACCCGCACCGCCATGGACTACATCCCCGCCGCCACCAAATGCGGCTACTCCGGGCACGTCTGCTCGTACACCACCAGCGACATCGGCGCTTTTTTGTCCAACGAAACGCCCCTGAAAAAGCAGTATGGATTGCCAGGAGTCCCTGCGCCCGACCTCATCGTTTACAACACCAACCAATGCCGGGAAGTGGAGGACTGGTTCCACTTCTACGCCCGCCATTTCAACTGCCCCATCGCAGGCATCCACCCGCCCCGCCACCTGCACGAAGTGAGCCGGGACGAGGTGGATTTGGTGGTGCGGCAGTTCAAAAAAATGATTCCCGCGTGCGAGCAGGCGAGCGGCGTCCGCTTCGATTTGGAGCGGTTCCGGGAGGTGTTGAAATTGAGCAAGGAGGCGACCCTGCTCTGGCAGGAAGTTTTGAAAACCGCCAAAGCCTCGCCTGCGCCCCTCAGCTTTTTCGACGGCGTGATTCACATGGGCCCCATCGTGGTGCTGCGGGGGACGCAGGTGGCGAAGGATTATTACGAAACGCTCCTCGCCGAGTTGGAAGCCAACGTTGCCGAAGGCAGGGGCATTTTGAAAAACGAGCAATGCCGCCTGTTCTGGGACGGGATGCCGATTTGGGGAAAAATCCGCTCGCTCTCCGACCTGTTTTTGCAAAACCACACCTCGGTCGTCGCCTCCACCTACTGCAACAGTTGGATTTTCGACGACTTCGACGAGCGAGAGCCATTCGAGTCCTCGGCGCTGGCGTACACGCAGATTTTCATCAACCGGAGCGAACAAGCCAAAATGGACTTTCTGAAAAGCTGGATGGAGGAGTACCGGGTAGACGGCGTGATTTTTCACGACTCGAAAACCTGCTTCAACAATTCCAATTCCCGCTTCGGGATGCCCCTGCAACTGAAGCGGGAAACTGGCATCCCGACCCTGGTGGTCGAGGGCGACTTGTGCGACCTGCGCTTCTTTTCCGAGGGGCAGACGACGACGAAACTGGAGACTTTTATCGAGCAGTTGAGCGAGCACGTTTACGGAACCTCGAAGGTTTCGTAAACGTGAGCCTTACCCGTCCCGGAGGGACGAAATATCGGTAGAACAAGCGACCTACCCCTTCCTCCAGCCCCAGCGGGGCGCAACATTCCGCCCCACTGGGGCTGGGGGAAGGGGGTAGGATATTACTACCGATATTTTGCCCCGATGGGGCAGTGGGCAGGAGAATTGAGCGAGCACGTTTACGAAACCTTCGAGGTTTCGTAAACGTGAGCCTTAGTTCCGGTTTCCGAGCGGCGGGGTTTTGAACCCCGCATTTTGGGTACGGAAAGACGTGACCGCCTGTGTGCCCTTCGCAGAGAACAAGTTTTGAACCCCGCATTTCCGTACCCAAAATGCGGGGAAAACCCCGCCGCTCGAATCGAATGAAGTCGAAGTGACCGGGTGACTGCCAGTCACCCGGTCACTTTTCAACGATGAGTTTAAAAAATTGAAACCATGAAAAAAGCATATTTCCTCCTCCTCCTTGCCTTGCCGCTGCTACCATCCTGCGGCGGGCACGAGCATCACGCAGCGGAAGCCGTCACGCTCGACAACGGTAACCGCTGGCAAGCCAATCCGGAAACCACGCAAGGCATAGCCGACATACAGGCAATTGTAGCGAAATACGAAGGCAAAACCGCCGACGCCGCCAGCCGCAAAGCCCTTCGGGAAGAACTGGAAACTTCCCTGGATGGCATTTTCAAAGCCTGCACCATGACCGGCGAAGCGCACCAACAACTGCACAATTACCTGCTGCCCATGAAGGATATGTTTGAAAAAATAGACGGTGAAAATGCGGCGGAAAGCGAGGCTGCCATCGGGCAATTGAAGCAGCATCTCGCTGAATACCAGGCTTATTTTCAATGAAAAACTAAAAAGATGAGGTACGCCTTAGTCCATATTTTCCTGCTCTGCCATGCGCTTGCAAGCGTGTCGCAGCCCTCGCCCTGGTACCTGACTAAGGGGCTTGCCACCGACGAGGTAGCGTGGGCGGTTGACGTGGACGGAGAGGGAAATGTTTACTGGGCAATCGAGCAAAAAGACCAATTCCCTTTTTGGTATTTCAACATCGTGCTTTTCAAGTTCGATGCCGACGGGCAGCCGGTTTGGCAAAGTTCATCGTGGGGAAACGGAACGGGATTCAACGACATCGCCTTCGTGGCAAAGGCAGGCGGCGACCACTTTTACCTCGCCGGGAGGACTGACTCCACCGCCAGCACACTTTCGGGAGATGCCCTTTTGATGAGTTTCAACACAAGCACCGGCAACCTCGATTGGGCAAAAAATATCACGCCTAACCCCGATTTTGGCTACCAGGAAATTGATGGCATCAGCATCCAAACCGACGGCATTTACCTCACCGGCTGGACGAAAGGGCAAACCAGCGACGTGGATTTTCTCATTCAAAAAACCGGCTTCTCCGGCAGCACCGCCTGGCTCAATTCGTGGGACTACAACTCCCTCGGAAAATTCGACGGCGCAAACGGGCAAATGGCAATGGACGGCGACTTCATTTATGCCGCCGGTCACGTCAACCGGAGCAGCATTATTTCCCTCGACGGCGACGGAGCGATTGCCTGTTTCAGCCGCAGCAACGGCGCTTATCAATGGCACGACACCTGGGGCGGGGCGCTTTACGACGACGCTTTGGGAATGGCAATGAGCGCTGATTCCATGCTTTACGTCACGGGTTACACGGGCAGCTTCGGCAACGGTTCGCAGAATTGGCTCAACAAATATTCCCGCACCGGGCAGTTGAAATGGAGCCGCATCTGGGGCGGAGCCGGCACGGAAGACTCCCGCTCCCTCGCAGCGGACGGCGACAGCATCATTTACGTGGTGGGAGCGACTTCGAGTTACGGCAGCGGCGGGAAGGATATTTTCATCCTGAAATACGATTCGGCGGGGCTGCTGATGGATTCGCTTTTTTGGGGTGGGACTTTTGATGAAACGGCAAAGGACGTGAGCATTCACGACGGCTACCTCTACATCACCGGCGAGACCAAAAGTTTCGGCAACGGGCAGGCAAACGGCGACCACAAAACAGACGGGCTGCTGCTGAAAATCAACGGACGAGCCATGCAAGCCCCCGATACGTTGGCGACCCCGGTTAGTGAACCCCAGGAAAAAAGCGCCGGGTTGTTGGTTTTTCCCAATCCCGTCCATTCAACGGCGGTCGTCCAATTTTCCCAGGGTGTCGCAAGCGGCGAATTGAAGGTCTTCAACGCATGGGGAGAACAGGTGAAAACGATACCCGTCGCTAACGGCGGCAGCGCTGAATTCAGCAGAGACCATTTGCCGGGCGGCATTTATTTTCTCCGGCTGATGCTGGAAAGCAAAGTAGTTGCGGAAGCAAAACTGGTAATAGTTGACTGACTGAATGGACGTTTGCGAAACCCCGAATTTCCGTAGCCGAAATGCGAGGTTTCGTAAACGTGAGCCAGGAACGCATTCGACACTTTCGATTAGTCCCGGTTTTCGAGCGGCGGGGTTTTGAACCCCGCATTTCGGGTACGCATTTCGAGCGGCGGGGTTTTGAACCCCGCATTTCCGCACCCGAGATGCGAGGTTTCGTAAACGTGAGCCAGGAACGCATTCGACACTTTCGATTAGTCC
>CAZHLB010000656.1:0-98 GCA_964533005.1 uncultured Saprospiraceae bacterium | reverse complement strand
CGGTTTTCGAGCGGCGGGGTTTTGAACCCTGCATGTCTGCACTCGAAATGCGAGGTTTCGTAAACGTGAGCCAGGAACGCATTCGACACTTTCGATTA
>CAZHLB010000655.1:0-4290 GCA_964533005.1 uncultured Saprospiraceae bacterium | reverse complement strand
CTTTCATGAGGAATTCATAAAAGCGGTTGCGAGGCTCGGCGGCTACTTGGAGGGCGGCGGCGGCGGCGACGTTGCCGGGGTGAGCTTCGAAGTTGTATTCCGCCAGACGCAAGGCGAGGGTATGGTCGTATTGGTTGATTTGAATAGCAAGCGCAGCATTCTCGCTCGCTCTCGCAGCCGCCTCCGCCTCCTCCTTCTGCCGCTTGATAGCCTCAAAAATGCTCCTCTGCAACCTCTGCCGCTCCTTCACAATCAAATTTTTGTAATCACAAGTCTCCGCATCCTGCAATTTCTGCAAAGCATCATCCAGGTTGCCCAAATCGTAAGCAGCCTGCGCCTGCCGCAAAATGAAGCGGCAATCCGCCTGAGAAAAAGCACCACACAAGTTGGAAAACAGAAAAATGAAAACGGCAAAAAATCTCCTTTTCATAGGATTCGAATTTTGGTGAACAAAAGCGGTTTTATCGAAAACCACCGAAAAGTAAACACGATTTCCAATCCCGCTTAACTTTGCTTGGCAACCCAGCCCCGGGAAAGCAAAAGCAGCATCAACAACGAAAAAACAACACCTCATGCCAACTATCCTCCTCGCCACCGCCAGCGACCCCGACCCCGGTCGGGGCAGTTCCCTCCGGCAAGTCCTTCCCGAAAGCAAGGACATCCAGCGCCTGCTCGACCGGGTTCCGAATAAAAATTACCAGGTCAAGCTCCTGCCCGAAATCACCGCCGCCGACCTCACCGACGAACTGATGCACGGTGCGCACGAACTGGAAGTTTTTCATTATTCCGGTCACGCCAATCCCGGCGCCTTGCGGTTGGTGGGCATGGACGCCGAGGCGCAAAAGCTGGCGGCGAGGATGCAGGAATGCAAAAACCTCAAGCTGGTTTTCCTGAATGGCTGCGAGACCCGGGAGCAGGCGAAGTTTTTCCTCCGGGCGGGTGTGCCGTTTGTCATTGCCACGCCGGTCGAGGTAGATGATGCGGAAGCACATTGGTTTGCCGCCCAATTTTACAAATACCTCGTCCTGGGAAACGACGTTGCCGCCGCTTTTGAAAAAGCCAGGCAGGACGCCGCTTTGTTAAACCGAGACATTCAACTTGGCGCTACGAGGGGCATTTCCCGGTTCAAAATGGAGGAGGCAACAGAGGAGGATTTTGATTGGGGACTTTTTGAAAAAGAGGACGCCAAACCCTGGCTGTTGCCGGTGAAACCCTACGCCCTCCAAGCGGCGCAAAAGGTGGAGCATGGCAAATTCCTGAGCAACCTGCTCCGGGCATTGAAAAACTACCGAAGCCCGCTGAGCGACGCCTACCTCGACACGATTGAGACAATTGACCAATCCGGTGAAGTCAGCGACGAGACCAAATTCACGGATATGCTGCGCATCCTACCCTATCCCATCGGCATCCGGCTGCGGCAGATTTATGCGCCCAACGTGAAAACGGAGGAAAACGAGGAGCAATATTACCGGGAACTGCTGCACGACTACGCCTGCTTTTTCGAGACTTTGCTGCACTATTCCTTTGCCATGCTGGTCAGCCAACTCTGGCAAAACCGCAGCCTGATTTCCGCCGAAACCGTCGCTGAAGATTTCACCCTCGTCCGCCAATTCATTTGCTCCAACCGGCTGCGAGGCGACTTGGAAGCCTACGCTCCGGCGATAAAATCCGCCCACCGGATGATTGCCGCCGAGCCTGCGATAAAACATCCCATCCCCCGCCTTGCCGATGTGCTCGATTGGTTAGGCGGCGGAGAATTCAGGGCGGTTTGCCATTTTTTCGACTTGCAAAAAGACTTCTTCCGCAGCAAAATCCGGCTCACGCCGGAAGAAGCGGTGCGCCAGTGTTACCAGTCGCAGCGGCTGCTCGAAAGGGCTTTCCATCACTTTGGCTTTGTCATCGAAAACGTTTTGGCGTCCATCCGGCACGTCAACGTCATCAATTTCCGGCACGTCAAAACCGAATTTGCCAGTGAGATTTGGCATTTGCTGGCAAGCCAGGACGGCGTCGTCCGCCCGAAGCGTTTCGATAAACCGCTGGAAAACAAGTCGGTGCTTTGCTTTTCCGACAAGAACATCAACACCGAAACGGCTTTGACTTCCCTCAACCTGTTCCCATTTTACTTAGACCGAAGCGCCTTCTCCCGCCAAACTGGCAACGTGGTGGACTTGTACCAATTCGCAGGCTATTTCCACGACGACTGGGTCGGGAAGTTATCGGTGCATCCCGTCGAGCGCCCCTGCTTTTATTTCATGTCGCTGCAAAACCCCGACCGCATCTGGCGCTTCGACGAAATGGACGTTGCCAATGCCGGCATCGCTCACATAGACGAACCGGCGGACGAGAAAATGCGGCAGTCGCAGATGTTAGCGGTGGCGGGAGAACTGAACAATTATTTCGAGCAGTTCAAAGCATTTCTTCAATTGTGAAAACCATTCGTCGCCTTCACCCCTGACCCCTAAAGGGGAACCAAAACAGCAACATCAGAACTCGATTTTCCAGAGAGAGAGGGTTGCTATTTTGGTTCCCCTTTAGGGGTCAGGGGTGAATGCGAGGGGGCAAAATCACCTTCATGACCAGTCCGTTCAAGTTGCTGGAATCGTACGGCGCCGGGGACAAGAACATCTTCTTCGGGCGGGACGGCGAGATTTACGCCTTGTACAACCTGTTGCAGCAAACCCAATTGGCGCTGGTTTACGGCGCATCGGGCACCGGCAAAACCAGCCTCATCAATGCCGGGCTGCCGAGGGTTTTCAAGATTGCCGACTGGTTCAAAATCTCCATCCGCCGCCGGGACAACCTCAACCAATCCCTCTGCGCCGCCGTCGGCAATCACCTGGACGGCAAGCCTTCCGTCGAGGAATTGCCCGCCGCCGTGCGCCGCATTTTTGAAGAGCGGTGGATTCCGGTTTACTTGGTTTTCGACCAATTCGAGGAGATTTTCACCCTGGGCAACGAGGGCGAGCGGTCGCTGTTTTTCAACACTTTGAAAGAAATCCTGCGGGAAAACAGCGCCGTCAAAATCATGCTATCCATGCGGGAGGAATACATCGGTCACCTATACGACTACGAATACATCCTGCCCATCCTGTTTGAAAAACGCTTCCGGGTGGAAGCCATGAAAGACGACACCATCGTCACGGTCGTCAGCCGAACCTGCCGGGTGCATGGCATTCAGTTGGAAAAAGGCGACGAAACCGCCAAAGCCATCATGCGGCAACTCAAGGTGGGCAAGCAGGCGGTTCACCTGCCTTACTTGCAGATTTACCTGCACTCCCTCTACGGAAAATCGGCGGTGAAATACGGCAAAGCCAAATTCACCGGGGAAATCATCGCCGACGAGGAAAACACGCTGAACAAAGTGCTGAACCGCTTCATCGGCGGCAAAATCGCCGATGCGCAAGCGCATCTGAAAGCCCTTTATCCTGGCATTTCCGACAATTTCGCCGAATCGCTGCTGGATGATTTCGCCACGGACGCAGGCACGAAAAAGGCATTGCGGGTGCATGAATTGGAAAAAAAGCACCGCCAACCGCACGCCCTCATCCGGGAAGCCCTTCAATATTTTGACGAAAACGCCAAGCTCCTCCGTGCCGACGAGGACGACGTGGAACGCTACGAGCCGGTGCATGATGTGGTCGCTGCGCAAATCCACGAGCGGCGGTCGCAGGAGGACAAGGAATTCAATGCCTTCGCCGGGAAATTAGAATCGGATTATGAGCGCTGGGAACGAGACAACCGGGCGGCGGGGCGGCTGTTGCCGAAACTGGATTTGAGCAAAGTGGAGATTTTCAGAAAGCGGCTGGAGCAAAAGGAGGATTGGCATAAATGGTCGGTGCTGGTAGAAAAAAGCAGGCGGCATCATTTAAAGTGGAAATGGTTTCAGCGGGTGGGGGTGATTTTGTTGATTGGGATTTCGATTGCGGCTGGCGTTGGGTTTTTGAATGCCGACCGGGAGCGAAAGAAAGCGGAAGAGGCGACGGCAGAGGCAAAAGCGCAGGAGTTAGCAGCCCAAGAAGCAAACCAGAAAGAACAATCTCAACGCAAAGCCGTCGAAGCTGCTCTTGCCAGAATTCAGCAAGCGGAAGCAGATAAAATCCTGCTACAAGTGGACGACATTTTGAAAAGGTCGGAACAACTGCGCTCCCGGCAACCCAACGTCGCAAAAGACATGAGGGAAGAAGTCTGCCAGATACTTTCAGCACATCCGGACAATCCCATTTTGGCAAAGCGGAGGCAGGAGCTTGGTTGTTGATTGCTGCTGTTGCCCATTCTCGGTACAGTGAGAAA
>CAZHLB010000654.1:0-4295 GCA_964533005.1 uncultured Saprospiraceae bacterium | reverse complement strand
AACCGCCTGCCGTCCTGAGCGAGGATACTATATTTATATAGTGCGCCCTTGCCGACGCCGGGAATGAAACCCTCCCAAATCCCTGTATTGTCGGGTCGCAAGTAGAGCGGGTGCGCCTTGGGTTTCCAGGAATTGAAATTGCCGATGACGGAAACTTCCCGTGCGCTCGGCGCCCAAACGGAAAAAAGAGTGCCCCAAACGCCGTCGAGTTGAACAGGGTGAGAACCAAGCTTTTTGTAAAGCCGGAAGTGTTTCCCCATTTTAATCAAGCCGATGTCGAAATCGGTGAGCAAGGAATGCGGTAGGACGGTAGCCATGTGAGATGGTTATTCGTTAATTGTTAGTTGTTGATTGCTAATTGTCGGTTGCCCCTCAGCAATTAACAATCAACAATTAACAATCAATCGCTCTTGGCAAAGGTAGAAAAATTGAATGCCTACAATTTTTTTCCAAAAGAAGGCTTTGCACACATCAACGGCTAACTACATTTGTCGCCTTCAAAAGCAATGCCTTTTCTAATTATTCCGAGCAAATTATTTGCTCGACTCATTTTTCGCCAAATTTCCCATCCGGTTAAATTTTCTCGGCAAAAGTTTCCCAAATGGAAGATTTTTCTACTTTTGCCTCGAACGCACACGCTTATTGAGTAAATAAAATGCTCGAACCCGAATGATAGAAACGCTCATATCTTCCAGAACACGCGTCAAGTTGTTGCTCAAGTTTTTCCTCAACAGCAACACCACTGCCTACCTGCGTAGTCTGGAGAGTGAGTTTGGAGATTCCACCAATGCCATCCGGCTCGAACTTAACCGATTGGAAGAAGCAGGGATGTTGTCCTCTTTTTTGGAAGGCAACAAAAAGATGTTCCGGGCGAACACTCGCCATCCTTTGTTCAAGGAGGTTCATAACATCCTTTTGAAAACCCTCGGGCTTGACCAAATCATCGAAACGGTCATCGAGCGCCTCGGAGAAGTGGAAAAAGTTTACCTCATCGGCGAGTTCGCCAAAGGATTGGACAGCCCCATCATTGACTTGGTTTTCCTTGGAAACATTGATAAAAACTACCTTCTTTCCCTTTCGGAGCGGGCGGAAGAATTGATAAAGCGGAAAATCCGCTACGTCACCTACCAGACAAACGAGTTTGAACGATTGCAACTCGCAGGCCACCATCCTGAAGCGTTGCTGTTGTGGTCAGCGGATTGAAAACAGACGGAGAGAAGTGACTTTTCTTGAAAACTATGTTCAAAAATTTTCAAGAAAAGCCACCTCTCTCCAAAGCCTGATTTTATGTACGACGTCGCCATTATTGGCGCTGGCATCGTAGGGCTGGCAACCGGATACCGGCTTTTGAAAGAAAAGCCGGGGCTGAAAATCGCCATTCTTGACAAGGAGGAAACCGTTGCGGCGCACCAGACGAGCCACAACAGCGGGGTCATTCATTCCGGCATTTATTACAAGCCGGGAAGTTTGAAAGAGACCATTTGCCTCCAGAAATTCCAGGATTTGCTGGTATTCTCCAAAGAATTCGGCATTCCGCACGACGTCTGCGGCAAGGTCATCGTGGCGACGAAAGAAGAAGAGCGAGGTTTGCTGGACGGCATTTTCCAACGGGGAATTGCCAACGGAATGCAGGGTATCAAAAAAATCAGCCCTGCCGAATTGAAAGAAATTGAGCCTCACGCCAGCGGCGTCGAGGCGATTTGGGTGCCGCAAGCAGGCATCATTAGCTACAAAAAAGTGGCTGAAAAATACCTTGAACTCATCGCCGAACGAGGCGGTGAAGCCTTTTTAGGCAACAAAGTCATTGACATAAAATTGGAGAAAAATCAAGTTCGCCTGGTCACTTCCCAACGGGAAATTGCCAGCCGCCTGGTCATCAATTGCGCCGGGTTGTATGCTGACAAAGTAGCGGAGGCGAGTGGCAAAAAGCTGCACATCAAGGTTTTGCCTTTTCGGGGCGAGTATTATTTGCTTGCAAAAGAAAAGCAATACCTCGTTCGAAACTTGATTTACCCGGTGCCAAATCCTGCCTTTCCATTTCTGGGTGTTCACTACACCCGGATGATTGAAGGTGGCATCGAAGCGGGGCCTAATGCAGTGCTTGCTTTCCGAAGGGAAGGTTACAGCCGATGGAATTTTCACCTGGGCGAGTTTTCGGAAATCCTGGCTTTCCCAGGTTTCAGAAAGTTGGCAGCCAAATACTGGCGGCTGGAATTGGACGAATTGCACCGCTCTTTTTCCAAAAAGGCTTTTGTCAAAGCCCTGCAGCATCTGGTTCCGGAAGTCGGATTCAATGATTTGGAAAAAGGCGGTTCTGGCGTCCGAGCCCAAGCGGTGGATGCCAACGGCAATTTGATAGATGACTTTTATTTTGTTGAAAGTCAGAATATTATCAACGTAATCAATGCCCCTTCGCCAGCGGCTACAGCTTCGCTGGCAATCGGGAAAACCATTGCAGACATGGCTTTGAGAAAACTGAATTGAAATGCTTTCCCCGAAGGAGGTGACCATTGTTTAATCAATCTTCGCCTCTTGTACTAAGGAAGAACACTCGAACTCATGTATGACGAACTGGTACATAAAAACAAAAAGATAGCGGTCATTGGCTTGGGCTACGTCGGGTTGCCTTTGGCGTTGGTTTTTGCCAAAAAATTCAGCGTTGTCGGCTTCGACATCAATGAAGACCGGGTGCAGTTGATGAGGCAAGGAATTGACCCATCCAAGGAGTTGGAAAAAGAGGCTTTTGAGAACAAAGACATCCAATTCACTGCAAACCCGGAAGACCTGAATGCCGCTCACTTTTTTATCGTCGCCGTGCCGACGCCGGTGGACAATGCCAAAGTGCCTGACTTGAGACCAGTTTTAAGCGCCAGCCGCACGGTCGGCGCAGCTTTGAAAAAAGGAGATTACGTAGTCTTTGAATCCACTGTTTATCCCGGTTGCACGGAGGAAGATTGCCTGCCCATCTTAGAAGAACTTTCCGGACTCAAAGGCGGCATTGATTTCAAATTCGGCTACTCGCCGGAACGCATCAACCCCGGCGACAAACTGCATACCATTGAAAAAATCCTGAAAATCGTCTCCGGCAACGACGCCGAGGCGCTCGAAGAAATCGCCAAAACCTACGGCGCCATCATCGAAGCAGGCATCCACAAAGCCAAATCCATCAAAGTTGCCGAAGCCGCCAAAGTCATCGAAAACACACAACGGGACATCAACATCTCCCTGATGAACGAGCTGTCTATGATTTTTGACATGATGGGTATTGACACGAGCGAGGTATTGGAAGCCGCAGGCACGAAATGGAACTTCTTGAAATTCGTACCCGGCTTGGTTGGCGGGCATTGCATCGGGGTTGACCCTTATTATTTGGTGCATAAGTCGAGGCAATTGGGTTACGAGCCGCAAGTGATTTTGAGTGGACGTCGCATCAATGATGGAATGCCGGGCTTCATCGCCCGCAGGTTGGTGCAAAAACTGATTCAGCGGGGCAAGATTCCCCAGTTATCCAAAATCCTGGTCATGGGTGTCACCTTCAAGGAAAACGTGTCGGACATCCGCAATTCCAAGGTAACGGAGTTGGTGCGGGAGCTGATGCAATATTCTATCAACGTCCATATAGTTGACCCGTATGCTTCCCCAAACGAGTTTGCACACGAGTATAAATTGAGCCTGTTGGATAAGCCATCGGAGGATTATGACGCCGTAATTGTGGCAGTTAATCACGATGACTACAAAGTGCTCGACTTGGATTATTTTAAATCCATCATGAAAGAAAATCCCATTTTAATGGATTTAAAAGCCATGTACGACCCTGGTCATGTGAAGGAAAACGGACTGCTTTATTGGCGGCTTTGAATTCGACCAACGTATTCACCGGGTGACTTTGAGTCACCCGGTGAATGTGCCAAAGTGTGCCTAACTTATGATACAAAAACCTGCTCTTGCTGCAAAAACGCCGGTGATTGAAAGTCACTTGGACGGTGTCGAACCGAAATGGTTCGCCGTGTACACCAGGTACAAGAGCGAGAAAGTGGTTCAACGGCTGTTGCAGAATAAAAAAATTGAAAGCTACCTGCCGCTTCAAAGAGTCACAAGGCGGTACACCCGGAAAATCAAGCACCACGACATACCGCTTATCAGTTGCTACATTTTTGTAAAAATCGTGAGAGCGGAATACGTGCCGGTGCTGGAAACGGAAAACGTAGTCAAGTTCATTCGTTTCAACAAGAACCTGATTGCCATCCCGGAAGATGAAATCAACATCATCCGACGGGTTGTCGGAGAAGGCATCG
>CAZHLB010000653.1:2007-4304 GCA_964533005.1 uncultured Saprospiraceae bacterium | reverse complement strand
TGATATCCGTGAAGGCGACTTGGGGCGGCACACTGTCATCCTGGATTTCGTCGGGCAAAAAGACGTTGAAGCCGTTGATGCCGCCAAAAAACAGCTCGCCGGTTCGGGAACTGGCGTAGCTGCTGTGCGAGCCAAATTCATCCGCCTGCAAGCCATCCGCTTCTTTGTAATTTCTGAAATGCAACTGCCCGGTTCCTTGCTCCGATAACTCATCAGGGTTGAATTTGGAGAGCCCCTTGTTCGTACTGACCCACAAATGCCCCTGTTTGTCTTCCTGAATGGCATGAATCAGAATGTCTGGAAGTCCGTCTTTTTCGGTGAACCTGCGAAAGCGAACAGGTGCGCCTGCTGTGCCCGGCAGCATCAAAAACAAGCCTTTGTAATTGCCGAACCATTGCCGGTTTTTCCGGTCGAGCCAGGCTTGTCCGACGGCTTCCGGCGGGAAATTTAAGGTGTCGGCAGGGTCAATTTCGTAGGCGGTAGTTTGGCGGGTGTTGAGGTTGAGTTTATAGAACCTGTGGTTATCAGTGCTTGCCCAGACGTTTTGTTGCTGGTCGGCATTGAGGATGTTGTTGCCTTTCATGTCCTTTTCGGGGATGAAATTCATTTTGTGAAAAACGCCTGCCGCAGCATCGAAGCGGTACAGTTCCTGGGGTGAGGGCACGTAGGTGATTGCCCAAAGGGTTCTGCCTGCGTCGTATTCCAAATAATAAACCGCAGAATTTTCCACCGCATCGTCCTCCCCGGCAGGCGAATGCCAGTCGGAAAATTTGCCGCTGGCGGCATCGAAAATCTTTAACCCCCTGGAAGTGCCAATCCAAAGTGTGCCCGGCAAACCTGCCTGAACGGGTTGAATGGAGAGAATTCTTTGGTCTGGGCGATTGATGTAAAACCGCTCGAAGATGCCCTCCTGCCGCTTGAATTTGCTCAAACCAATTTCCGAGATGACCCAAACGGAGCCATCCGGCGTCTCGCAGAAATAGGAAGCGGTCGGGCTGCCCAGCGATTTCGGGTCAGTCTGAAAATGCCGCTGATGCCCAAAACGGCGGGCGACCGGGTCGTGCTTGCTCAAGCCGCCGCCCCAGGTGCTTGCCCATAAGATGCCGGAGCGGTCTTCCAGCAGGCTGGTGACGGCGTTATAGCTTAGGCTTTGCGGGTCGTTCCGGTCATATTTCAGGATAGTGACTTTGCCTGAAGCGGGGTCGAACAGACTGATGCCACTTGGGTTTGACGCCACCCAAATCATGCCCTGGCGGTCTTCGAGCATGGCAGTGACGTGATTGAAGGTGGATAGCACTGTACCATCACTGCTATTGTTGTAAAAATAATAATGACGGGTTTCGCCGGAGAGCGGCTCGAACCGTGCGACTTCAGACGACTCGTTTCCCATCCAAATCGCCCCGGATTTGTCAATCATGTAAATGAAATAGTATGCCTTCTGTAATCTGGGAAAAGCAGTAATCTCCGGGCTGCCAGCATCAACGGAAATGGGGTTCATGCGAAAAAGACCATCGGCACAAAGCCAAATGTTGCCTTGCGGGTCTTCCAAAATAGAAGTGACGGTTTCATCCGTTCTGCCGGGATGAAGCGGTTGGCGGGAGAGTTTGCCCGAAGCCGGGTCGAGGCGGCACAATCCAAATTTTCTTGTCGCTACCCAAATAACGCCATGCCGGTCTTCGAGCAGATGCGAGACATTAACAGGAACATCGCTGCCCCCTTTTTCAAAATGCAGTTTAAAGGGTCGGAAGCGGTCAGTAGCAGCATCGAACAGGTGCAGCCTGTCATATTCCGTGATTGCCCACAATCTGCCACTGCTTTCACACACCTTAGCCACTAAATTGCTGAAAAGCCCCTCCGGGTCGCCTGTGCTGTTTTTATAGACCTTGAACGTATGCCCATCATAGCGAAACAAGCCGCCGAAAGAGGATAGCCAAAGAAAACCGAGGCTATCCTGGTAGATATGTTTGATTTCGGAAACAGGCAATCCTTCCTTGCCGCCGATGCGCTCGAATTGAATGGAACGTGGGTTGATCTGGGAAAAAAGCGAAGCGCCCGACCCCATCAGGGCAAAAAAAATGAAAAGCATTTTGGGCAAAAACAGCCCATGAGGAAAGCAAGCCATTATTTCCTTGTCAGGTCTCATCGGGGCGAAGATAACAGGTGCTTTGTGGATGGTGAGGTGGGGGTTCCCGTTGAACCTAAAAGGTGACGCCTCGATTTTGAAAGAAGGGCGGTCAATTTTTTTTTTTTTAAAAAATTAAAGGCCGGGGTTTAAAAAAAAAGGGTGCCCATTTTTT
>CAZHLB010000653.1:0-1997 GCA_964533005.1 uncultured Saprospiraceae bacterium | reverse complement strand
TGGTCACCACTGTTTTTTAAAACGCGGGGGGTTAAATTTTTTTTACAAATATTTCCCCCGCCCTTCTTTCAAAATCAAGCTGTCCCCTTTTCTTGCGGAAAAAAAACTCAACCAAATGCAATTCTCAACCACCACCGACCGAACCAGCGTCTTCGACGCCGTTCAAAAGGACATGGAAAGACAAGGCTTCCGCATCACCGGGCAAGACCGGCAGCGACCTTGGGGCGGCTTTTTCTACATTGACGAAAGCCAGGCGAAGGAATTCGCTGAAAAATTTTTCCCGAACCTGAGCGCAGAGGCTTTTTCCGAAGGGCAAAAGCTAAGTCCGAAAATCCTCCTTGTCGCTCCAAACCAGCGCCTGTCGTGGCAATACCACTACCGCCGGGCAGAACTTTGGCGGGTGATTGGCGGCAAAGCTGCCATCATCACCAGCGAAACCGACAAGCAGCACGACATGCGGCTGATTCCGATGGACACCGTCATTCACCTGCACCAGGGCGAGCGCCACCGCCTGATTGGGCTGGACGAGTGGGGCGTCATCGCTGAAATCTGGCAGCACACCGACCCGGAACATCCGAGCGACGAGGATGATATCGTGCGGGTGCAGGATGATTTTGGGAGATGAAAAGCACTCGAAATGAAGGAGTTAGAGAGAAAAAATTTTTTCAAAAATTTTTTCTCTCTCCTTGCGGCGCTGGAAGCGGGGCAGAACAATTCACCGTTCCGGCAAGTTGAAAACTGGCAACGTAGCATTTGGCTACATTTGTCAAAAATCAAAAATCATGGAAGCGCAAGCAGAAGTCAAAGGCAAGGTTTTGCCGTTCGAGGAAATCAAAAAATTGTACCCTGACGAGTGGGTGCTCATCGGCAACCCGGAACTATTAAAAAATGGATTTACAGGACCCGTTGTGGATTTGCTGCAACGAGGGGTAGTGCTTTACCATAGCGTTGACCGAACAGAGATTGCTTACAAAGCCAAAGATGTGCGCAAAGGCTATCGGAGCGTTGCTTGTGTTTACACTGGCGAAATACCACAAAACAGAAAATACCTGCTATGAACAAACATAGATTCCGGCTCAAAACAGACGATAGCCTGATTGTGGTGGATTGCCTGATTGATGAAAACACTTTCTCCGTTGCACTGGATACTGGCGCATCTCACACGGTTTTCGACTTGAATGTTTTACTCATAGCCGGTTATGAAATACCTGACGCTCTGCGAGTTGTGCAATTGGAAACGGGAATGGGCGTAACGGATGCTTACGTTTTCAAAACCGAAAGTTTAGAGGCGCTGGGTTTGATGCGAAAAGGCATGGAAATATGTGCTTATGATTTTCTACGCAGTGGCGTCATATCCAATTTTGAAGGTATGCTGGGGCTTGATTTTTTCAAAGAAACCGACTTGACCATCAGCTTCAAACGCTTTGAAATCATCCTTTCCTGACCAACCGCTGAAATCTTCCGCCAGCAAAGGCAACGCACTCCACCCACCTTCGTTCTTTGCTGTTTTATTCCCGGTCGCTTTTTCACCTTTGCGACCCCGGAAAAATGGAGAGGTGATGATTTTTTCAAAATCATCACCTCTCTCCTGGTCTCTATTTTTCAATGGAAAGTCTAAGTTTTCAATACCCATCCTGGTTCCTCCTGCTCTGCATTTTGCTCGGCGCAGGTTATGCCGCCGCCCTTTATTTCAAAGACAAAACCTTTGCGGAACAAGCCCCCTGGAAGCGCCGGGCAATGGCAACCTTTCGCTTCCTGGCGGCGACGCTGCTGGCGATTTTGCTGCTGCAACCGCTGCTCAAATCCTTGCAAACCGACACCAAAAAGCCAGTCGTCGTGCTGGCGCAAGACCAGTCCGAATCGGTCGCCGTCGAGTTGCAGGGGCAAGATTTGGAGGCTTACAAAAATGAGTGGCAGGCGTTGAAAAGCGACCTCGGACGGAAATATGAAGTGCGGGAATACAGCTTCGGCAGCGAGGTGAAAGAGGGCGTGGATTT
>CAZHLB010000652.1:0-4310 GCA_964533005.1 uncultured Saprospiraceae bacterium | reverse complement strand
CCTCGCCCGCCAGCAATTCCGGCAGGACGACTCGAAAATCGCCTTCGCCCAAACCGTCCGTGACATTTACGAAAATGCCATGCGGAACGCCCTCCGCCTTTTTGAAAGCACCGGAGAGCCTCGCTTTTTTGACGATGCGCTTGCTTTCTGTGAGCATAGCAAATCCGCCTCCTTGCGCGACCATTTGCGGCGGCGCAGGGCGCAAGGTTTTGCCGGGCTTCCCGACTCGGTTTTGCAGCGGGAGCAACAGTTGCAATTGCGGGTCGGGGCGAAAACGGAAGCCCTGCTGGCTGGCGAAAAATCGAACGACTCCCTGCGTTTTGCTTTGCAGCAGGAACTTGAAAGGGCAAAGGAGGAGCAGGAAGAATTCAACGAGCAGTTGGAAAATCACTTCCCAAAATATTTTGAACTGATTTATGCTCGTGCAAAAAACCCTTCTGTGCGGGAGTTGCAAAACTGCCTGCCATCGCAAACCCTGCTGCTCGAATTTTTCGAGGGCGACAGCAACCTGGTTGTTTTTGCCATCGGCAAAAACGATTTCAAGGCATGGAGCGAGCCGGGAAAACACGAGATTTTTGAGCACATCCGCCGATTTCTGCCGCTCGCCGACGGGCAAAACCAGGCATCGGCGGCGCAGTTTTGCGAGCTTTCCAGGCAGGTTTACCGGCAAATTTTGGAAAAGCCACTCGACCATTTTTCAAAACAAGCTGACATCCGCCGCTTGCGCATTGTGCCTGACGGCTTGCTCGCATCGCTGCCTTTCGATGCCCTTTTGACCGCCAACAGCAAGCGGTTGGATGCCGATGCGCCTTTTTTAATGAAAAAATACAGCGTCGGATTGCTGTTCAGCAACAGGCTGCTGACCGAGCCGCCGCCGTCGAAGCGATGGTTCGGGCAACCGGAATGCGCCATTTTTGGCATTGATTACCGGGATGCTCCTGCATTTTTTGAAGGGAATATGGAAGGTTCGCCCGTTGGTTTTACGCCGGTCTTGCTGCCTTTTTCGGAAGACGAAACCCAGTCCGTCCGGCGGCAAACGAGCGGCAAGATTTTTCAAGGCAGGCAGGCGACGGCAGTCCATTTTTTGCAGGAAACCCAGCGCACGGAACTGTTGCACGTCGCTGCGCACGGCATTTTCAATGATGAAAACCCGATGCTGTCAGGCTTGCTTTTCAGCAAAAACTCGGCGGAAGACACCTTGCCCAACCTGCTGACCGTCGCCGGGATGTACGGTTTGCGCACCGATGCGGCGTTCATTTTTCTCTCCGCCTGCAATACGGGCAAGGGACAATTGATTGAAAGTGAAGGCGTCATGAGTTTTGCCCGTGCGCTGACTTACGCCGGCGCCCGCAGCCAGGTGATGACGCTTTGGAATGTTGGCGACCGCTCGACGGGGCAGATAGCCACCCATTTTTACCGCCACCTGCAAGCTGGCAAACCGAAAGATGAAGCGCTGCGGCTGGCGAAATTGGCATACCTCGCCGACTGCCCGACTGCCGTTGGGCAGCATCCGTTTTTTTGGGCTGGAACGGTGGCTTTTGGCAACGCAGACCCGCTTTTCGTGAATTTTTACTGGAAATGGGGGGCGGTGGGAATGGCTGTTTTGTTGGTGGGGCTGGTTGGTTTTTGGGTTAGACAGCGGAATCAAATGAAGGCTTTTCCAACGTAAGACATTGATTGGATTCTACGTCTTCTCTCCTTTTTTCAAGTAGGAAAAACTAAAAATTTGGTCAAAGTTGGCGGCATTGGCGAACCCCGGTGAAGTCGTTGCGGAGCGAATGAAAAGGTTTAGAAAGTTGAGGAGGTTTAGAAGGTTTAGGGCTAAGTAACGTGCGAAAAATAACTTGGTAAGTTACAGGACAACCTTTCCGAAAGTCTCAAACTTTCGGAAAGGCAGCATACCACTCGAATGAAAGCCTGCCTTTCCGAAAGTTTGAGACTTTCGGAAAGGTTGTTTCACTTCAATTTTGACAGGTTATTTTTCGCACGTTCCTAAACCTTCTAAACTTCCTCAACTTTCTAACCTGCTTTTATCTCAATTGCCAGCACATGCCTCGATAATAGCTTCAAACACTCCCCCCAGCAGCACTTCAAAAACAGGACTGAGCAACACGCCCGTATCCGATTTATAAGTCACCGGCGCACCCGAAGCAACCGTCGCCGTGTGCGAAGTCAAATTTCCCTCCGACCTGTAAGTGCCTGCCGGCACTGAATTTCCAGTAACCACCAAATTTTGCACACAAACAGGCGAATTCAAATCGCTTTCCCAGGCTCCTCTCCCGTAGGTAGCCGCCCTGATTTTGCTGGTGGGATAAAATATCTCCAAATCCCGGACTGCCACATTCGGCAGGTTGGTCAAAAACGGCTCCCAGGAAGACAGGGTGTTGTCGTAATAATACACGCCGATATCACCCCCCACGTAAATGGCATCGTCTTCACCTCCGTTGACATAGACGAGCGTATTGAATGGCAAATTCGGAAGCCCGGTGGAGATGTTCGTCCAGGTGGAGCCGCCGTTCGTGCTTTTGAAAACTTTGTTGCCGGAACTGTAGCCGGAGAAACAAACCCAGATTTTATTGGGGTCGGTGTTGGAAACGATGATGTCGGACAACGAAGCGCTGGCTACCGGCAAAGTGCCTGTCACGTCTGAACTCAGGTTGACGCCGCCGTTGGTGGACTTTGAGACGGCATCCGCTTTCATGGAATATACGATGGAAGTATTGCTCGGCGCTACCGCAATAGCCTTGATGTGGTCTGTTCCGAAACCAGGTTCCAACTGCGTCCAATTTTCTCCTTTATCGGTTGATTTGAACAAAGAGTCACGCCCACCGGCATAAAGAATGCTCGAATTCACGGGGTCCATGTACCAGCGGCTGTAAAAATCGGCGGAACCTGACAACCCGTTGGTGATTTGGTTTTCCGTCACGCCTCCGTCATTGCTGCGGTGAAACTCTGCGTTGATGTATGAAAAGTAAATCGTGTCGTTGCTGTTGTAGCTGATGAAACAATCACCGCCGTCGCCGCCGAAAATATTTGTCCAGGAAGACCCCGTGTGCAAGTTCGTGCCGTTGTCCTGATGCCCGGTGATATAGACGTTGGCGTTGGTTTGCGACAAACCGATTTCCGTTTGCTGAGCGATTGATAAATTGTTGCTCAGGTCAGACCAGGTAACGCCGCTGTCAGTGGATTTGAAAAAACCGCCGTCGTTTCCCGAAAACAAGGTCGTGCTGCTGCCGGGCAGGTAATTCAATTCATGCACGTCCGCATGGACGAAAGGCGCCCCGCCCTGCCCGAACCAATGCGAAATGATGTTCCAGCTCGTCCCGCCATCGGTTGATTTCCATTGATTGACCCCGCCGGTAATCACTTCTTCCGCATTGGCAGACGAAACGGCAATTGCCAAATCGTAGAAAGCCTGACCGCCATTGTCGGAGCCGTCCGGCTCGTATCCCAATAAATTAGGCGTGGAAGCCCTCAGCGAAAAGGAAGCGCCGCTGTCGGAGGAACGATACATGCCTAAAAAAGACTGGTCAGAGGAACTGCCAATGAGTGCATAGACATAAGTTGGTTCGTCAGGTGAGACGCCCAGGGCAATTCGTGAAACCGCGCTGGCAGCAGGCAAACCTGTGGTGACCTGCGTCCAGTTGATGCCATTGTCAGTTGACCTCCAAAAGTCGGTGCCTGCTGCGTAAACGAAGTCGGGGTCGCCCGGCTTAAATTCCATGTCTTTCAAGCTAACGGAGCAGCACGGCAGCACTTCGGTGTTGGTTGCCCATCCGTTGGTCGTTCTGAAAATGCCGCCGGTGGTGGCGGCAATCATAATCAGAGGATTGGTGGGGTGCATCAACAGCTTGGAAATCCTGTAATAATTTTCAGGCGCAAACGTCAGGGAAGTCGTGTTCCAGCTAACGCCGCCGTCGGTTGATTTCAGGATGCCGATGCTGTTTCTGTCGCCTTCGATGTCGCCGGTTGCGAGGTACATGACGTTGGTGTTGCCGGGGTCAATTGCCAAATCCGCACAGCCGATGACTGTCAGAAAATCAGAGTTGACCGTCCAGGAAGTCCCGGCATTGGTGGACTTCCACAAGCCGCCGTCGGGAACGCCGACGTACATGGTGTTTGAATTGGCGGGGTCGAAACGGACGAAGTTGACCCTGCCTGCGCCCGTTTGGAAAGAGGGCCCGCCAGGTTTGCCGACTGGGCCGAGAGCAGTCCAGTTGCTGGTGGCGAGCATCATGCTTTCAGCCGATTTGCTTGCGTTGCTTTGCTGCCAGGAAAGGAAATTTTGATAATTGGTGGAGGTCAGAGCC